>CANQHB010000027.1 GCA_947623755.1 uncultured Bacilli bacterium
TTATAATAATCTAATCCTCTCCAACATGATGAACCACTGGCACTTGTAATTATACTCATCTAAAATCATTACTCCTTTATCTTTATAATTCTAACTTTTTATTTTCTTCTAATTGTATGAATTACTATTTTAATTTTTCTTAATAATATCAAAAATGTAAAAACTTTTTTGACAATTTCCTTTATTTATAACGGTTTGTTAAGGTGTTTCCATAAATCCGTATCGCACAATTAATGTTGGTTCTATTTTGTTGATTTTCCATTTATTTCACTTCCAATTTCTTTTAATTTTTTATCATTTTCAAGAAATTTATCAAAGTCCGAAACTAAGAATGTATCTTGCTTTTTTCTTATCATAATCAATACTTTGATAAAATCTTATTTCATCATCCATTACAAATCCAGTAATTAAATATTCTCTTAATACTTTAGTTGCCCATATTCTAAAATTAGTTGTCTTTTTAGAATTTACTCTATAACCAATAGCAATAATCATATCAAGATTATAAATTTTTGCTTTTCTTCCACCAGAACTTTCGTCGGAAATTCCGACAGAAGTATCTTCAACAAGTTCACCACTAGTTAAAATATTATTGATATGTTCAGTTATAGTGCTTCTAGAAACCCCAAATAATTCAGCAATCAAATTTTGCGTTAACCAAATATCATTGTTAATCAAAAGTACACTTACTCTAATATCATTATCATCATCTTTATATATTAAAAAATCATGATTTGTAATTTGTAATTCATTTTTCACTATATTCACCTCTTTTTTTAGCATTACAAATTTTAATTTCTTTTAATAATTTTTTAGGTTTTATTTTACTTTGCCAAAAGTTTTAAAAGGATAGATAACAAAATTAGTTGTTCCTTGAATTTCCTTTTTAGTTACCGTACCAAAAATATGAGAATCAAGAGATTTTAAACGGTTATCACCTAAGACAAAGTATTCATCATCTTTTAAAGTTAAGGCATGCATAGTAATGGATGAGCCTTTTTCAACCATAAGTGGGTCTAAATAACCATAGTTCTCATCTAGTTTTTTACCATTGATATAAATTTTATCTTTACGAATTTCAATGGTATCACCAGGTAAGCCTATAACTCGTTTAATTAAATAATCGTCTTCTTCCGCAATTTGTAAGACAACAATATCAAAACGGTCGATGGTACCGAGGCGATTTAAAAGCATTATTTCATTACCTTTTAAAGTAGGATACATGCTTTCACCATTAACCCTTACCGGCGTTATAATAAAACTACGAATTAAAACAACAACAATAATTATTATTAGATAAGGAAGTAAATTCTTTAAAAATTTTTTCATGTTATCACCTTTTAAATCTTATTTAATATTAACACGTTTTTTTCTTTTCTTCAACTCTTAAAAACTTAAAAAAGAAACTATTCGTTTCTTCTCTTTATTTTAATTTGGTAGCTTCATTAAAATAAGGCTGATACCCGACGGCACCGACGGGAATAGAATAATAAGTTTTAGTTTTAGTATCATAAATTAGAACATAATTGGAATTAGTATTAATCAATTGTTCATTTTTCTCGACAAAAGTGTAGGCATCTTTGGGACTTTCGGGCGCTTCTTCAAAAGGATTCTTGTTGCCATCTAAAAGACGATAATCACTATTTTCTTCTAAATATTCTTGAATGGTAGATACATGGAAATCATCTTTCTTTTCTGCAATTTCATCCATAAGAATATTTAATTCTTCATCGATTTTTTTGCTACTAGAACTATGCTTAGAGCCACACCCTGCTAAAGATAAAATAAGAACACTACATAAAACTAAAGTTAAGACTTTTTTCATTCTTTTTTCTCCTTCTATTTTAATACTTATATAGTATAACATTTATTTTACTGGGAATAAAGAGTTTTTGAAAATTTTTGCACTAAAAAAGATATGGATAACCATACCTTAAAAATTAATTTCTTTCTTTAACACGATATTCTTTACGCATATCTTTAATAAAGTTAAGTTTAGCTCGTCTAACAAGACCTTTTTTCGTTACAACTATTTTATCAATAGTTGGGGCATTTACAGGGAATATACGAGTTACTCCTACACCACCAGATTTTTTACGTACAGAAAAAGTTTCGGATACTCCTGAACCTTTTTTAGCTACAACTAAGCCTTCAAAAGCTTGGATTCTTTCCTTTTTTCCTTCTTTAACCCATACATCAACACGAACGGTGTCGCCAACACGAAATTCAGGTATGTCTTTTCTTACATGACGTTCATTAATTTTATCAACTAAATTAGCCATAGATTACATCCTTTCTATATTTATTTAACCAACAATCATTTAATTATTAAAGCGGATTGCTTTTCTTGGGTTCTTAGGTATTATAGCATACTAAAACTTAAATTACAAGTCTTAGGATACACTCTTTAATAAAACTTCGTAAGAGCCATTAGGACTTTCAACGGAAATTTTTTCGCCAGCTTTATGGCCAATTACAGCTTTACCAATAGGAGACTCATTAGAGATTTTGTTATTAAATGGGTCGGCTTCTAAAGACCCGACTAACATATATTCTTCTTCATCTCCAGGTTCGTATTCCACAACAATGGTTGAACCAACGTTAGCGATATTCTTATCTTTATTATCAATAATTTCCGAATGTTCAAGCTTATACTCTAGTTCTTTAATCCGGCTTTCTAGTTGGGCTTGTTCATTACGAGCGGCGTCATAGTCCGCATTTTCAGATAAATCGCCTAAACTACGAGCGTACTTTAAGGCATTAATAACCTCAGGACGTTTATTTAATTTTAAATCATTTAACTCTGCTTCAAGTTCTAAATAACCTTGCGGAGTTAACACTACTTTATTTTCTTTTTTCATAAAATTTCACCTCAAATAAAATTTTTATACTATAAAATAGTACTACAAATAACTGTTTTTGTCAAATACTTTTAAACGCATCATGGAGTTTATAGGTAACTTAGTGTTAAGAGATAAGTAAACCCGCATTCTAGGATGGCGAGCAATCGATATTTCTTGCATGTTTTCATCAAATATTTTATTAATTTTATAGGTAATTGGTTCTAAGTTAGGACCAAAAAATTCCACAATATCGCCCACCTTAAAGTAATTTCGTTCTTCTATTAATATCTTATCATCTTTACTACCAATAACGAGACCTAAAAAGTCTTGATTAGATACTTCATCACGACCTAAATAGTATTGTTCTTCACTGGTTGGCATTTTATCGTAAAATTGGGGAGTACTTTCCCGATTGGCGCACCGATTCATGATGTCGTTAGCATATAATATGTCACTTTCTTTTACTTTATGATTAATTATTTTATCTAAAAGATGACGATATTCATAAATAACGGTCGCAATATAGTAAATAGAACGCATACGGCCTTCAACTTTAAAAGAATTTACACCAATATTTAACATATCATCTAAATATTTCGTCATGTTTAAATCTTTTGGAGTCATGCTAAAAATATTATCTTTATCATCGATTTTAAAAGTCCAACGACAAATTTGAGCACAACCGCCACGGTTGGAATCACGATTAGTGGTAACATTGGATAAAACACATTTACCACTAAAACTAGTGCACATAGCGCCTTGAATAAAGCATTCTAAATCTAAACCAGTTTTTTCTTTGATAAGTTTAATATCTTCCCGGCTTGCTTCTCTTGCTAAGACGATTCTTTTTACCCCTAGTTTTTGATAAAATAAGGCGGCTTCATAATTTAGAGTACTAGCTTGGGTAGATAAATGAATTTCTAAGTTAATATGATTTTCTTTAATGGCTGTAATTACGGCAATATCACTTACAATTACCGCGTCAACCCCGATAGCAGCTAGTTCTTGTAAATATTCGATGAGACCAGCTAATTCTTGATTATGTAAAACAATATTTACGGTAACATAGATTTTTTTATTAAGTTTATGCGCAAAATCAGTAGCTTCTTTTAATTCTTCGGGGCTAAAATTGATAGCATTAGCCCGTAAACTATAATTATAACCACCAATATATACAGCGTCAGCCCCATAAAGATAGGCAATTTTTAATCTTTCTAGGGAACCGGCCGGAGCAAGTAATTCTATCATTGTTCTTCCTCCTTAATTTTTACAATAGTTTTTTTGGTACTTAAATATTTATAAGGATATATTTCTTCTAAGGAATCTGAGCTTGTAACAATTTTTAAAACTTCTTCAGGACTTAAGAAAAGAGAATTTATTAAATTAAATAAGATATTATCTTTAGTCCTTATGGTTAAGCCATTAAATGGTTTATTAGTATAAATAACTGTACCATATGGATTTTCAATTATTTTAAATTTTTGATGAGTTAGTTCTTCTTCAAGAGTAGCTAAAGAGGCAACATTTTCATGAAAATGCGCATTATAGTTACTTAAGAGAGTTCTTCTTGAATACATTATATTTATATGACCAAAAGTATATGGGGTAAGAGGCTTTTTAGCATGAGCTAAGATTTCCGCTAATTCCTCTAAAGTAATATCAGGACTTGGGACTACACTATCAACGTATTGCAAATAAGCATTAATACTTTCGTAATTACAATTTAGATGATTTAAGAAAAGAATAGTGGTAAGATTTAATTTTAAATCATTTAGGATATTTAAAACGCCGATATCATCAAAAACTAGGCCCGTAATGGTGGATGGTAAATTTTCTAATATTTGTTTAAAATTAGTGATAGCCTCATTATCCATAATACGATTAACAAAAAGATAACTATTGGGTGGTATTTCTTCTAATTTAAAAGTATGAGGGAACCCTACCGTATAATCATGTAATGGAAAAAGGAAAGTAATGTTACTTATTTTCTTTAATTTTGGTACAATCTCATAATTATCTACTAAGAGAAGAATATTATTTTTTTTCATCTTTCTTAACACTCACTGATAAGCCGTCACCAACGTCATAGAAGTTAGTTTCAAATTCTTTATTTTCTTTTAAAAATTCAATATAATCTTCTAATTTAGAGACAAGACTTCTTAAGTTTTTAGATTCGATTTCACTAGATTTTCCAACATGACCATGGAATTTTAAATTATCAGAAATAATTACCCCATTAGGTTTTAAGAAATACTTAAATTTCTCAAAAAATTTGGTATATTGACCTTTCGCGGCGTCAATAAAAATCATATCATAACTAACATTGTTTAAATTGACTTCTAAAGCGTCTTGGAAAACAATATTGATTTTTTGTTCAAAACCACATTTTTTAACATTTTTTAAACATTCCATATATCTAGTTTCGTCACGTTCAATAGTAGTTACCGTAACATCTTTTCCGACACTAGCCATAAGAATAGTAGAATAGCCGATAGCACTACCGATTTCTAAAATGTTTTTAATGTTATTAGCTTTAATAAATTTCATAATAAAAGCAATAGATTCTTTTTCAATAATGGGAACGTTATGCTCTAACGCATACTGTTCCATTTCCATAATTAATTCTTTCATAAATTCATCACCTGTATTCGTACCATAAACCTGCAGCTTTTAATTCGGCAACTTTGCGATTATGTTCTGCATTAGTTTTGGTAAAGTATGTTTTTTTATTTTTATCTGCGACAAAGAATAAATAATCGTGGTCGCTAGGATTTAAGGTAGCAACGATAGAATCGATACTGGCACTGCAAATTGGGCCAATAGGAAGTTTACCAGCATTGCAACCATTACGGGTATTATAACCATTAGAACAATTATTTAATTCACTTTGGGTTAAATCTTTAGAAAAATCTTTCTTAGCGGCATAATAAGTGGTAACATCGCTACCTAAAGATTCCCCTATTTTAAGACGATTATAGAATACGCCAGCAACACCAGCTCTATCATCAGAACCAGCACCTTCTAATTCGACTATACTAGCCATGGTTAAAATTTCATGGACACTATATTTAGAATTGGTAATTTCATCTTTGTATTTAGTTAGAATTTGGTCAGTACCGTCTAGCATTTTACTTATAATATCTTTAGTAGTACTACCGTTGTATAGCTCATAAGTACTAGCAAATAAATAGCCTTCTAAGGGATAGTATATGCCCTCTCCTAAAATAGCGTCCGTTAAAAACCAATATTTGGCAATTAAAGTTTTTAAGTATTCGGGGTCGTTTAAAGTAGCCATTACTTCATCATATGAGGTATTGGTGGCTTCCGCAATTTTTTTAGCATGGTCAGTTATTCTTTTACCTTCAATGAATGTTAATTTGTAGGTATTTTTGACTTCTTTAATTTCGCCATCATTAATCTTTTTTAAAATATTTTTAATCCCCATATTAGGGCTTAATTCATATTTGCCAGCTTGTAAGTTTAAGTTCTTATTTAAAATGACATAAATGTAACCAGAAAATTTGCTTTTGATTAAACCAGCCTCTTTTAGCTCATTTACAATATCTAGCTTGCCAGTTCCATTTTTTAAGACAAATTCGGTAGTTTTAGAACTATTAGAAACAGGAGTTAAGCCATAAAAATAAATTCCTATGGTAACACTTGCAGTTATAACTAATAAAATTACAATGGCAATTATTACTTTCTTCATTTAATTAATACCTCTTTATTCTTCCATTTTATCCGCAATTTGGGATAATAAATTTTCAATTACGGTCCATTCTTTTTCGGTTTTAATATCATTTAATTCTAAACGCTCGCCATCTTTTTGATAGGTGGCAGCATACGTTGTAATATTTCCGGCTTCATCGTGGTTGTTGTCAGTAAAAACAATGTAGCTTTTTTTAGTTTCGTCAGAATCAAATGTAAATAAAATTTCATATTCGATTGTTTTACCTTCATTATCGGTGATGGTAAAAAACCGATTTTTGTCTTTATTATTCATTTTTATTTTCCTCCATTTTAATAAATGTTTCTAAAATGATTTGGGCGGCTAAAGAATCAATGACTTTTTTCCTTTTACCACGGGAAATATCGGATTCTAGTAATATATTTTCCGCCTCTGTAGTACTTAATCTTTCATCAACTAAAAATACCGGAATATGAGTTTTAGATTCGAGCATTTTTTTAAATTCAAGACTTCTTTGGCTTGCAAAGCCTTCGGTGTTGTTCATATTTTTAGGCCAACCTAAAGCGATTTTTTCTATATCATAAGTATTTATTATCTCTAATAATTCATTTAAAGCCGTCTCGTAAGCATTTTCTTTAAAACGAATTACCTTTAAATTATGGGCAATAGTTTTAGTTTTATCAGTAAGAGCGACTCCTAATGTTTTAGTACCTAAATCAAGTCCTAAATAACGCATAAAACATTCCTTTCTTAAGTACAGATAATATTTTAACAAATATTTGCATAAATTACAAGTATTTAGCTTATTTTAGCTTAGCACATGAACCACGCCACGTAACGATGGTGTCGTCGCCTTTTTCACTATAATTATAGCAAATGGTGTTGGTCTCGTTACAAACGGCAACCTTACAATGGCTTTCTAATTCTTTGCGATTATGGGCTGGAATAATTACGCATAATATTAAAACTTCAAAGATTATTAATAATGCTAAAACGACTAAAAAACTTCTTAGACTTATCTCTTTATTCATAATAATTCTCCTTCTATAAATTAGGTGTTACGTATTTATATAAAATAATAAATAACAATAACAAGATAGAGGCTCCAACAAATAGAGCTTCATATAATTTAATAGTTTTAATTTTTTTAGTTTCTTTTGAATGCTTGGCATTTGGTTTATTTTCCACTTTTTTCATATCATTACCTCTTATAAATTGTATCATAAATAAGGATAAAAAAAAAGAACTAAGTGTCTTTTATTGTTTATTTTTGGCATATTATGGGATTAGAAAATGCATTAATATAATTAGAATTAAATTTTTATTAGTATTGGCCATCTATTTTATAAATATATGTATTTAAGAGAAAACTCCACCTTACGATGAAGTTACTTTGCATTTTCAACCAGGATCATTTATTAGTCGCACCACCTGGAAGCGAAAAACATTGTCGCCTGGAATCATTTATTATTCGCACCATCCAGAAGTGAAAAACATTTTCACACTTTTTAAGTGCAATATAAATATACTATATTTTTAGAAAAATATCAAATAGTATATTAAATATTATTAAATTTATTTTATAAATTTTTTTAAATTATCTTAAAAAGACTAAGATTTCCAATTTAATATGTTATCTTAGTCTTAATATTTTATTAGTTATTTATTTTTGATTTTTAGATTTAATTATTGCTTGAGCTGCGGCTAGACGAGCAATAGGTACTCTAAATGGAGAACATGAAACATAGTCTAAACCGACTGATTCACAGAATTCAATACTAGCTGGGTCTCCACCATGTTCACCACAAATTCCTAAATGAAGGTCTTTTCTAGTACTTCTACCTTTAGTCGCGGCAATACGGATAAGTTCCCCTACACCTTCGGTATCAACTTTTGCAAATGGGTCACTTTCAAAAATATTATTTTTGTAGTAATCATTTAAGAATTTACCAGCGTCATCACGAGAAAAACCATAAGTCATTTGAGTTAAGTCATTAGTACCAAATGAGAAGAATTCAGCATGTTTAGCAATTTTATCAGCAGTTAAAGCAGCCCGTGGAATTTCTATCATGGTTCCTACATGATAAGTTAAATCAGAATTATTTTCTTTAATGATTTCATCAGCAGTTTCGCAAACAATGTTTTTAACGAAAGCTAATTCTTTTTCATCACCAACAAGCGGAATCATAATTTCGGGAGTAACTTTTATTCCTTCTTTACCGACATTAATAGCGGCTTCAATAACAGCTCTAGTTTGCATTTTAGCAATTTCAGGATAAGTTATGGCAAGGCGGCAACCTCTATGACCCATCATAGGATTAAATTCTTTTAAAGAATCAATTCGATTTTTTAAAGCTTCAAAACTGATACCTAAACTTTCGGCTAACGGTTTTATTTCTTCATCAGTATGAGGTAAGAATTCATGTAATGGTGGGTCCAAATAACGAATTGTAACACTATATGGAGCCATAGCCCGATATAAGCCTTCAAAATCTTCTCTTTGGTATGGTAAGATATCTGCAAGAGCTTTTTCTCTTTGTTCAACAGTTTCAGCGGTAATCATTTTTCTAAAGTTAAAGATTCGTGATTCTTCAAAGAACATATGCTCTGTTCGGCATAGACCAATTCCTTCAGCCCCAAATTTACGAGCTTGAATAGCGTCTTTTGGGGTATCAGCATTAGTCCGAACTTTTAATCTTCTTACTTTATCAGCCCAACCCATAAAGGTTTCAAAGTCCCCACTGATAGTTGGTTCTTCAGTTTTAATCAAACCAGCATAAACTTTACCAGTGGAACCATCAAGACTTATTTCATCACCTTCATGGAAGACTTTACCTTCTTTAGTGGTAAGAGTTTTAGCGTCTTCATCGATTCTTAATTCACCACAGCCTGAAACACAGCAACGACCCATACCACGAGCAACAACAGCGGCATGGCTAGTCATACCACCACGAATAGTTAATATACCTTCAGCATGATTCATACCTTCAATATCTTCAGGAGAAGTTTCAAGACGAACTAAAATGGTTTTTTCGCCTTTTTTAGAAGCTTCGGTTACTTCTTCGGCCGTAAAGTAAATTTTACCAGCGCCAGCCCCTGGAGAGGCAGCAAGACCAGTTGCGATTACTTC
>CANQHB010000028.1 GCA_947623755.1 uncultured Bacilli bacterium
GTTGCTAAAGCCCCACCTAAAGCAAGAGAACCTAAATCACCCATAAATACTTTAGCGGGGTGAGCATTAAAAACTAAAAAGCCTAATAAAGAACCCGCTAGAACAAAACAGAAAATAGCGATTTCTTGGTAACCGACTAGCCACCCGGTGTTCCAAGAGATAATACCATAAGCAAAGAATGCTATAGCACTTAAGCCGCCGGCAAGACCATCAAGGCCATCCGTGATATTAACCGCATTACTAGTTCCAACAAGTAAGAATAAAATAAATAAACCAAAAGTCCAACCTAAAGGAATATCAAGACCTAAACTTGTAATAACTAAGTTAGACTGGCCACCATTACTCATAAAGATATAGAAGAATACTAAAGCGATTAGCATTTGAACTAAAAGCTTGGTAATAATAGTAAGACCTTTATTGTTATGATATTTAATTTTTAAGTAGTCATCAACAAAACCTAATAAAGCATAGGCTATAAAAACAAAGATTAAAATAATTAGACTATGACTTATGGTAATACTTTTATTTAAGTATAATAAAAATAAGGAAATTAAAGTAGGAATAATAAAGATTAATCCGCCCATCGTTGGAGTTCCCTGTTTTTTTAAATGACGTTCGCCGACATAGTGACTAACATATTGGCCAATATGAAATCTTTTTAATAAAGGAATTAAAATTAAACCAGTAATTATCGCAAGCACAAATCCTAATAATATGGCCATGGCTGCTTTTGCAAGTATTAACATAACCCACCTCTTCCTTTTTTTAATTATACTACTTATTAAGGGAAATTTCTTTAATTTTAAGATATATTTGACATTAGATTCACAAATTAACCTAATAATAATTTTATTTTTTCACCCATCGGGGCATAATAACCAGATTTAGGTGATTGATATATGACTTTAGAACCAGTCCCAGAATACTCTACTTTAAAATCTTTTAAAGCTTTGGTTGCTTCTTCTTTGGTTAAGCCCTCAACATTAGGAATTAGCAAATATTTTTTATCTAACCAAGTATATTCACGAGGCATACCCTCAGTACTAGGTTTAATATCAAGAATTTCGATAGCCGACGTTAAAACGCTTTTAGCAATCGGAGCGGAGACTACTCCCCCATACTGGGTTACACCTTTGGGGTTATCGATAGCCACATAGACAATTATTTCAGGGTCATTAGCGGGTAAAAAACCAATAAATGATAAAATATAATTGCCATCTAAGTATTTGCCATCTTGAACTTTTTGAGCTGTTCCCGTTTTACCTCCAACACGATAATTTTCGATATAAGCATTTTTACCACTTCCGTTTGCAACAACACTTTCTAGGGCATAACGAACAAGTTTACTCGTACTATCACTAATAGGATGGCCAACAACCTGAGGAGTTATTTCTTTTATGAGACTATTAGTCTCACTTTCTAAAAAGCTTTTTACAATATAAGGAGTATAGAGGTTACCACCATTTATAGCCGCGGAGACTGCCCTTATTTGCTGGATGGGCGTTACACTTATGCCTTGACCAAAACTAGTGGTCGCAAGTTCCACAGGGCCCATTTTATTTAAGTCAAATAAAATACCCGAAGATTCACCATTTAAATCAATACCAGTTTTTGAACCAAAGCCATATTTATTAATATAGCCCATTAATTTTTCAGCGCCTAAAGTTTGGCCGATAGCAACAAAGCCAGGATTACAAGAGTTTTCTACGACTTCTAACATAGTTTGGGTGCCATGGCCCCCGGATTTCCAACAATGGATGGTAGCCCCATCAACATTAATGGCCCCACTATCATGGAATGTATCTTCAAATAAATTAATGGTTTTTTCTTCTAAAGCCGCGGATAAAGTAATAATTTTAAAAGTCGAACCAGGTTCATAAGTCATCCAAATAGGAAGATTACGATTGATAATTTCGGAAGAATATTTTTGGTAGTTATTACTATTAAAAGTAGGACGGGAAGCCATGGCGAGGATTTCACCAGTTTTAGGATTCATGGCCATAATTAAACCTTGGTCCGGATTATATTTAGCAAAGGCATTATCGAGTTCATTTTCGATAGCTAGTTGTAAATTCATATCAATGGTAAGTTTTAGGGTAATACCACTAGTGGGGGCTTCATAGACTTCGGTTAATTCGAGTTTATTTCCTTTACCATCCGAAAAATATTTAATCGCCCCATCAGCGCCAGTTAAGTATTTATCATAGTAAAGTTCTAAGCCTGATAGGCCCTGATTATCTATTCCAACATAACCTAAAACATGAGATAAGACAGTTTCATATGGATAATATCTTTTACTTTCTTTTAATAAATATACACCATCATAATGAAGATTATTTATTTTTTCAGCGATATCATAAGACAACTGCCGACCTTCGGGATGAACTCTTTCAATCGATGTTGATTTTGTCACATGTTGGAGCATATCTTGATAATTGGTATTTAAAATGGATGATAAGTCTTTAGCGACTTGTTCGGGATTTGCAATTTGACCAGGCACTACGACTAAAGATACTGTAGTGATATTGGTGGCTAAGATTTCGCCATTACGGTCCACAATTAGGCCCCGGTCGGCTTTAATGGGTAGTTTTCTACTCCATAAGTTTTCCGCTAGAGTATTTAGTTTTTCATAAGAGAAAACTTGAATATAAAAAACTTTAATAATTATAGCGACTAATATAACAATGGATATTAAAAAAACAAAACGAATGCGTTCATGAATTTCACTAAAAAACATGGTATCACCAATAGAATTATATGATAAAAAAAAAGAAGTTAGAAGATTTTCTAACTTTACTTAAGATTTTTAAAACTATTTAAAGTGCGACCATTAAAAACCCAAACTGGAAGATATGGTTCCACTTCTTGTAAGGCTTTAAATAAACTATCTATTTCGCCGGAAATCTTTTTTAAAACAGTTAAATCATTAATTCGGAAGCCAGTATAAATAATTATATCTTCAAGAATGGAATCAACATATTTAGGTTCTAAGTGAAGTTCTAAGAAATTTAAAAATTTAAAGATTTTTTCTTGAAATAAATCTATTTTGTATTTACCAATACTGATAACTTCTTCTAAGATGGGATGGTCTACTTCAAGAGTATTACGAAGTTTTAAAATATCTTTATAGTAAGGATATTCTAAAGAAGTTAGATAATCAGTTTGCTGGTATTTAATAATAGCAAGCTTATCTTTATTTCGAACGTCATTTAGAAGATATTTCTTTAGATTTTCTTTATCAAAGATAATATTATATTCTTTTAAATAAGTAATAAAAGTATCTAGTTCGATAACATTATGAAGACGAACGAGACCTAATATTACACTATCGGTTATATCCTTTAAAGAGTATTCCTCTTCATTGTAAAGATTAATAGCCATTTTAATCGGATTAATTAAATCTTCCGGAATATAATAATAATTGTCATCTTGCCAGATTAAATAATTATTTTGTAATTCACTTAATAATAAGTATTCAATATACCCTTCATTTTTAACAGGAATATTTTCATCTAAAAGATTTTTTAAAATATTTATTTCTTCAATGTTACATAGTCTTAAGATAATTTCAGGGTCATTTATATAAGACGTAATTATTTCATGATAGATTTGGTCTCTAGTAATTTTAGAATAAGCTAGAGGTTTTAGAATAACTCTTTGATAAAATTGATAACTAATTTCCTTTTTATTCTCTTTAAAAATTGCTTTTAAAGTTTTCATTTATACTCCTCAATTAGTCTTTTATGAATGCCTGGTTCAACGATATTTATAGCATTGATAGCTAATTCTAAACTATTTTTAAAATTACCTTTGTAAAAAGCATTTTCGGCTTTGATTAAACCTAATTCTACGTCTTTATAAACAGAGCGATAACGATTACCATAGACAATAGCCATTTCGGCCATTTTGGCAGTTTTAATAGCTTCTTTAGTTGTGTTAAAAACTTTAAAAGTTAAATCCCGAGCGGTATCGACTCTTGTATTTAAGATTTTAATGGAAATAGGCCTTTTATCTAAAACAGAGGTCATATCATTAATGGCACTGGCAGCCTCGGATAATTCAACATAGAAATTTTTAGGAGTTACCGGTAATTTGTAATTTTTCATGTTGTTTTTCGCTTGGTTAAGAATTTTCTTAATTTCTTCAAGTTGTTCTCTAGCGCGTTTTTCATCTTCTTTTAGACTACTTAAAGAAGTTAGAGTTTGGGTTAATTTTTCTTCGGTTTTAAGTAAATTAGCATTAATTAATTCCATTTCTTTAGCAAGACGTGAATAAGCAAAAGTAGAGCGACGATACATTTCAATTACTTTATAATAATCTTCTTTAATTGTGGTAATTTCGGTATTGATATCGCCTAAAACTTTTAAATCTTCGTCTAGTAAATCATAGCTATATTTTAAGTCATCAATTTTCCGATTTAAATCGTTGCTTATTTTTTCTAGTTTGGTTACTTTAATTAAAATACTTCGTTCATAGTCTTCATAAACTCGTTTCGAAATTCGTTCTTTATCAAAATTATGATATAAAGAATCAAAATAATCAAGAATGGTTTTTAATTCAAAAACACTATCTTCTAAGTTTAAAACATTTAGACGACCAAAAACGTCATTTATTTTTTTATTTGCTTCCGTTATGTTGTATTCAATATTTAAGTATTCTAAATTATAACCTTCTTTCGTCATTTTTTCGGCGATTTTGGTAATATCAGCAATTTTACTAGGAATTAATTTTTTACCCATCACAATAATAGAGGGGGCTTCCTCAATAACAATTTTTAGATTACCGATGGTATCACCAATAGCTTTAACTATTTTGCCAACTTCGGTGTATTCGTTATTTTCCATAGTTGTTTCAAAGACACTAAAAAGCTTATCGACATTTTCAAATTGTAATTCTAAAGGTTTTTCTACTTCACTATATTCTTCTTTATGATTATTATATTTGGCTAAAATAGAGCGATAATCAGACTTTAATTTGGTGATAGTTTCCCGATTTTTTTCTTCACTTAAAGTGATTTCTTTTACTTCATCAAGTAAAAAGTTTGATTTGGTTTTAACATAGGCAATTTCTAATTCTAAAGCGGCGATTTTACTTTTTAATTCGGTGTAATTTTTACTTTCAAAAGCGTCTTCTATTTCAATTAAAGCGTCCGTTATTTTGGGTACTTCCACTTCTTTTATTTCTTTTAAACGGGCAGTCCAACTATCATATTTTTTTTGCATGACGTCATTATTAATAAGAGCATTTACTTTGTTTAATTCTGATAAAATAGAAGCCCCGACAATAAGATTTTTGTCTCTTTCTAAGGTAGTTATTTCATTTTTATATTTCTTTTCTTCCCGTTTATTTATAAAGTTTAAAACAACAACAATAACAACAATTGTTAGAACATAATATAAAATTCCAATTAAGATAAAAGTTGTTCTCGACATACTAGTCACTTCCCAATTATATTTTATCATATTATATATATATTTGTCGAGACTAGTTCATGTTAAAAATAAAAAAAAGAAAGTTATTTATCACTTTCTTCTAACATGGTAGTTATAAAAATTCCATAACCGCTGGTAACATTGTCAGTTATAACATGAGTTACAGCGCCGATTAATTTACCATTTTGAACTATTGGGGAGCCACTCATGCCTTGAACAATACCGCCAGTCTTATTAATTAAGTTTTTATCAGTGATTTCAAAAGTTAGATTTTTAATATCACTATTTTCATTTATTTTGGTAATATTTATAGCGAAACTTTCAACTTTTTCCCCATTTAGGACAGTGTAAATCTCTGCTTTACCAAGTTTTACTTCACTAGGTTGGGCAATACTTATAAGACTTGTTTTATCATAAGTATCTTCATAGGTGCCATATAAACCATACTTGGTATTTTTACTAATATCACCATAGATTTTTTGATAATTAAATTTGGCCGATTTACTACCGGGACTACCATCCGTACTAGTTTCAATACCGACAATACTGTTTTCAAAAATACTACCCTCGCGAACCTCGACTATTTTAGAAGAATGTTCTTCGATAATTTCATGACCGAGACTACCATAAGTATCATCTTCGGGGTCAATAAAAGTAAGAGTGCCAATACCGACAAGAGAATCTTTAATATAAAGTCCGGTTTTATATAAGTTATTATCTAAAGTTAGTTTTAAAGTAGTATTTTTTTCAGTATTATTATGAATATAAGTTAGTTCTACCTCACCATTTTCAATATTATTTTCGATGGCACTAGTAAGGTCACTTATGGTATTTATGGGAGTATCTTTTACTTTGGTAATTAAATCACCTTCAACTAAAGAAGTTTTAGGATACTTCCCATTTACTTTATAAAAACCAACGACCATAACGCCGGGAGTTTTAATATCAATACCAATAGTTTGGCCACCTAAATAGACCTCATTAGAATAAGCCAGGACATTTATGGGAAAAAGACAAAACATTAAAAAAACTATAAATTTTTTCATACTATTTCACCCAATAATAGTATGGTTTTATTTATAGTTTATAGATTAGCAATTATTGGTTTTTGGTAATTTTTAGTATTGCCGACCAAAATAGAGACGATATTTAGCGGTTTTTCCACAACAAACACAGGGACCAGTTATTTCTTCATCTTCAATTAGGCAACGGCTTTTCATACTAAAATCATCTTTAATCTTGTTTTCACAAGCAACATCACCACACCAATTGGTTTTGATGAACCCTGGTTTAGTGGTGGCAATTTCCGTAAATTCCTCATAAGTTTTAGCATCATAAATCATCGAATCCCGACGTTTTAACGCTTTTTCATACATATCATGTTGCATATTATCAAAAATAGTAGTAAGAGACGATACGATTTCATCCTTAGGAACTCTTACTTTTTCCAAAGTATCCCGACGAACGATGGTAACTAAGCCTTCACTTAAATCACGAGGGCCAATTTCAATACGAGCAGGATAACCTTTTACTTCGGCATCAGCAAATTTATAGCCCGGAGTTTTATTGGAATTATCAACTTTATAACTTATATCATTTGCTTTTAATGTGGCAATTAAGTTATTAGTGGCCTCTTCTACTTCGGAAGTTGTGCCAATTGGAATAATGACAACTTTAGTCGGAGCAATTTTAGGAGGTATTACTAGGCCATGGTCATCGCCATGCACCATAATTAGAGCCCCAATCATGCGGGTAGTTACACCCCAACTGGTTTGATAAGGGGTTTCGAGTTTATTTTCTTTATTTAAAAATTCAATTCCAAAAGCTTTAGCAAAACCATTGCCAAAATAATGGCTAGTTCCATTTTGAAGGGCAACACCATCATACATCATGGCTTCTAGGGAATATGAAGCTTCCGCCCCGGCAAATTTTTCTTTATCGGTTTTCTTCCCGACTAAAACAGGGATGGCTAAGTAATTCTTTTGAAAGTCTTCATAGACATGAAGCATTTTTATGGTTTCTTCTAGAGCTTCTTTACTAGTGGCATGCATAGTATGACCCTCTTGCCATAAAATTTCCCGACTTCTTAAGAATGGGCGCGTAGCTTTTTCCCATCTTACGATAGTACACCACTGATTATATAATTTAGGTAAATCACGATAAGATTTAATAATTTTTTTATAGTAATCGCAAAATAAAACTTCGCTTGTAGGTCTTACGCATAATCTTTCTTCAAGTTTATCTTTACCACCATGAGTAACCCAAGCAACTTCGGGCGCAAAACCAGCGACGTGGTCTTTTTCAACATTTAATAAAGATTCCGGAATAAACATGGGCATTTGGACATTTTCATGACCAGTTTCTTTAAACATGCGGTCTAAAACATTTTGCATTTGTTCCCAGATAGCATAACCATAAGGGCATATAATCATACTTCCTTTAACACTAGAATAATCAACAAGATTAGCTTTGGTTACGACATCGGTATACCATTTAGCAAAGTCGACATCTCTTTTAGTTATATCTTTTATTTCATTCATATATAATCTCCTATTCACTTACTTCAAAATCAACTAATTCTTTATTTTCCGTTAAAATTTTATTGACTTTTTGAGTAGCATTGTTTAATTTTTCACTACAATATTTAGCTAGTTTCATAGCCTCGGTATATTTATCGATAGCACTATCTAATTCCACATTACCACTTTCTAATTCTTTTACAATTGCCTCTAATTCTTTTAAGGCGTCTTCAAATGATTTTTCCATTATTATCACTCCTAACTTTCTATTTTTTTTACTTCCGCGGCAAGAGAGCCTTGGTGCAGACGAATATTTATAAGGTCATTTACTTTAATGTCTTGGGCATTTTTAATTAATACTTCATCTTTTGTAACTAAGGAATAACCTTTTTCTAAAATACCTAAGGGATTTACCAGTTTTAAAGTATTAAGTAAGATTTGATAGTTATGTTCCTGTTTTATAATAATATTATTTAGATTATGATATAAAGTATTAGTGGAATAAATTAACTTTTCTTTTTTTATTTCAAATAAACTTAAGGGGTTTTTTAAAACATAAGAACTGGTAATATTATTCAATATTAATTTATAATTATCTAAACGTTTTGTAAGATTATTATTTAAAGTATCAATAAAATTATCAAGTTTTTGTTCTTTTAATTCATACAAACTTAAAGGATTTTTTAAGATATAGGAACTGGTTACATTATCAAGTCTTAATTTACTTTTATGAATTAAATTACTAGTAAATTCATTTAATCTAATTTTATAAGAATTTAACATATTATTTATTTCGGTAATAGTAGGTACGGCCATTTCGGCAGCTCCAGTCGGAGTGGGCGCCCGCATATCGGCAACAAAATCAGCAATAGTAAAATCGATTTCATGACCAACCGCACTAATAATGGGAGTCTTAGCTTCATAAATGGCCCGAGCGACACTTTCTTCGTTAAAAGCCCATAAGTCTTCGATAGAACCTCCCCCACGGCCAACGATTAAGACGTCTAGGTCATACTTGCCACTATCGGCTTCTTTTATTTGGTTTACGATATCCGGGGCGGCAGATTTTCCCTGGACTAAAGCAGGAAATAAGATAGTTTCACAAATCGGAAATCTTCTTTTAATCGTCGAGATTATATCTCTTATGGCGGCCCCAGTTTGGGCTGTAACAATCCCGACTCTTTTAGGAATTTTCGGGATAGGCTTTTTATGTTCCGGATTAAATAAACCTTCTTTAGCGAGTTTCGCTTTTAATTTTTCAAATTCAAGATATAAGTTACCAAGGCCATCCGGCTCCATTTTATCGACATAAATCTGGTAAGTTCCTTGGGCAGGATAACAAGAAATACGGCCTTCCACTAAAACATTCATACCATCTTCGGGGACAAAATTAAGAGTAATCGCACTCGAATAAAACATAACGGCACTTAGACGCGAAGTATCATCTTTTAAAGTAAAATAAAGATGACCGCGCGTATGATTTTTAAAATTCGAAATTTCCCCACGCAAATAAACCTTTTTTAAAGAAG
>CANQHB010000029.1 GCA_947623755.1 uncultured Bacilli bacterium
TTATCGATAGATGAAATTAATGCTCTAGAAAAACAAGAAGAATAAAATAATCTTCTTGTTTTAATTTCCAGATTTTGCCACTTGATATATACGAACACATGTTTTATAATTATAGATATGAGGAGAAATTAATATGGAAGAAATTTATTTAAATAGAAATTTTTTATGTATTGATTTAAAAAGCTTTTTTGCAAGTTGTGAATGTCTAGAAATGGGAGTAAATCCATTCGTTTATCCCCTAGTCGTTGCTAATCCCAATCAGGGAGATGGGGCGATTACGCTCGCAGTAACGCCTTATTTAAAAACTAAAGGAGTTAAGTCGCGTGGAAGATTATATGAAATACCTAAAAATATAAAATATAATATTGTAAAACCGCATATGAATTTATATATTCGAAAAAGTAAAGAAGTTATTGGCGTTTATTTAAAATATGTAGCGGAGGCGGATTTACATATTTATTCTATCGATGAATGCTTTTTAGACGTTACTGATTACTTAAAAATGTATAAAAAAACTGATTATGAACTAGCTTTAGATATTTTAGCAGATATTAAAAAGGCAACCGGATTATATGCGACTTGCGGAATTGGACCCAATATGCTTTTAGCAAAAGTCGCGATGGATATAGAGGCTAAACATAATAAAGACTTTATTGCCAAATGGACTTATGAAGATATTGAGGCTAAATTATGGAAAATCTCCCCTCTTTCTAAAATGTGGGGAATTGGACCTAGAATGGAAAAAAATTTAAATAAGTTGGGAATTTATTCAATCAGGGATTTAGCTTATTATGACCGAGATAAATTAAAAAAGAAATTTGGCGTTATTGGGGGAGAATTATGGAATCATGCTAATGGGATTGATTTAAGTCGGATTAAAGATATGTTAAAAGTTCAAGATAAATCTTATAGTCATTCCCAGGTTCTATTTAAAGATTATAATGGTGTAAATATTCATTTAATTATTAGGGAAATGTTAGACGTAATTAGTGCCAGATTACGGCGTAATCATAAAGTTTGTAATGTGATTGGTTTGGGTATTGGTTATTCGAAAAATGTAGGGGGAGGTTTTTATCATACCATAAAATTAGATACGCCGACTGACCAAAGTGACGTTATTTTAAAAACTTGTTTACTTATATTTGATAGATTTTATGAAGATTTGCCGATTCGAAAAGTAAGTATTTCTTGTGGTGGTTTGCAAGAAAAAACTGGGATTCAATTAAATATTTTTGAAGAAATAGAGACTACTTTAGAAAAAGAACAACTTAATTTAGCCATTGATAATATTAAAGATAAATATGGCAAAAATGCGGTTCTTAAAGCTTCTTCGTTATTAGAAGATTCCACTATAAGAGAACGCAATAAAAAGATTGGAGGACATAGTGCATGATAGACCGGGGATTTATTAAGTGGCAGCCTTTTAATTCGGTTATTTCCACCAAAGCTATACTAAATAATTTAGAAAAAAGAAAGAATATTAAAAAACCCGAGTTATTTCCGGAAGAATTGCAAAAATTAAATGAAAAGATTATGAATGCTTATTATGATAAAAGTATCATTACTTTAGAATATTTTGAAGAAAATCAAATTTATCAAATTAAAACTAAAATTAAAGCTATATATCCTAATTATAATACGGTAAAATTAAGTAATGATAAAATTATTGCTTTTAGTCAAGTAATAAAAATAGATTAAAAAAATCCTAATTATTATTAGGATTATAAACATAGTAATATAACCAGTTATGATATAGTAAAGTACTATGGGCGTGCCATTTATAAAGTGGTTTATTTTGGGGGTTATTATCGGGGTAATAATTTTTAGGAATGGCAATATCTAAGCCTTTTTTTAAATCGCGATTATATTCTTTATCTAAAGTATCTACTTCATATTCAGCGTGGCCGGTTAAGAAAATTTTAGAGCCATCAACACTTTCAATAATATAAGGACCAGATTCATTAGATTTACTAGTTAAAATTAAATCTTTTCTTTTTACTACTTCAGACTCAATAATACTACAATAACGAGATTGAGGAATAAAGAATTTTTCATCAAAACCCCGGACTAAGTTGGTTTCTTTTAATAAATAATGTTCATATAAGCCCGATACTTTAGCCGGTAAATTATAACGATTAACTCCATAAAAATATTGTAAACCAAATTGAGAAGCCCAACATAAAAAGATAGTTGATTTAACATGCGTTTTGGTATATTTAAAAAATTCTTTTAATTCTTCAATATAATCAATATTATTATAAGCTAAATGTTCTAAAGGAGCCCCGGTTACAATTACACCATCATAATATTCGTTCTTAATTTCCTCAAAAGAACGATAATATTTATGAAAGTAAAGAGATTTTTCAGGGTCTTTATTTTTAGAATCTAAATAGATAAAATCTAATTCAATATCTAATACGGGATTATCTAAAACCGTCATTAATTGGCGTTCGGTATCTTCTAGGGTTGGCATTAAATTTAAGATACCTACTTTAACATGAGCTTTGGTTCCAAGACTCGTTAAAAACTTAATTTGAGGAAGTTTATTTTTTATTTCTAAATCTTTTTTTAAATAGATGGCCATTTTATCACCTCTTTTAATTATATTAAAATATTTACATATTTATATTTTTGGCTTGCATAATTTTTAAAACTAAATCAAAGTTATCATCATTAGCCATTTTGTTTTTCTTAATTATACCACATTTTTGACATTTATAGATGATTTTATAAGAATCATTTTTACTTTTTTCAAAATCAATAGGTTTAAGTATTCCTAAACAGGGATTAGCTCTATCACCAGGATTATTGTCAATATGAATACTACATAAACAGAAAGGGCAATGGTCCCGGGCGGTATACTTTAAAGGTTCCACCTTTTTATTGCATACAACACAAGTAAATGGTTCATCAAGCATTTTAAATTTTTTGGTTTCCATATTTATTAATCCCCTACTTCATATTTTTTAAAGCTAAAAACATTTCCCGATTAACTATCTTATTAAATTTATTTCTTTTTACATTTATTTTCAAATATTTTTTTAAATAAGCTAAGGGAATATAAGTTAGTTTAAAGCCCCCTTTTTGTTCTTGTTTATCTAGTTTTATTTTCTTTAAATCATAGATAAGGTCCGTATTTATTTGATAATAATATATTTCTAAAGCCCGATTATGACCTTTAGTGGGATAGTCTTTTAAAAAGTACTTAATGTTATAAAAAGGTTTATAAGAGCCTTTTAAAGTAATCCCCGTTTCTTCTTTTATTTCTCTTAATAGAGCCGCGTTTAAAGTTTCTTTAGGTAAAACATGGCCTCCCGGAAATTGAGGGGTATTAAAAGCTTCCACGATTAAAACGTCGTTATTTTGATTTAGCATAATAGCTTTTACCCGAATAACTTTATCATGAATTTCTTCTTCCGCTAATTTATTATAATTAAATATTTTTGTTTTCATAATTTTTCCTTTATTTATATCTTAACTTAAAATGGAAAATATATCTACCCTTAAATGATGACTTTACACTTAAGATAGTTTACGTTCTAAAATTAAAGCGTCATCTAAAAGTTTAAATTCGCGGTCATTTTCGATATGGGGAAGGATAATTAATTCTTCTTGGGTTAAGTCGGATATTTTCATTAACGAAGGATAAATTAAAGGAGTATCAAAGGTATCTTCAACCTTTTTATGACGTCCTAAAAGATAAGCAATAAAGATAATGCCATCTTGTTTTAAAAGTTTATGAAAACGAACTATTTCTTTACGGAAACTTTCATAAGTCCAGTTAGGGCCTAAGTAAAAGTCAATATAATCAGCAATATTAGATAATAAGATAAAATCATAAGTTTTTTCATAAACATTTGGTAAATCAAAAACATCTAAGGGGTCAAAAGTAATGTTAATTTTATTAATGATACTTCGTAAATAGTTATAACGTTCTTCAGTTATTAAATAACTATTTTTTAGTTTACTAATACCATGGGCAGTACTATAATTTAGAATATGAAATAAATTAATAGGATTTTTACGATATAATTGTAGTTTATAATTATAATCTGTTATTTGTTGCCAATAAGTTTTATATTTAGGTTCCATGTAGGGAAAAAGATGCCTTATCATATCAGTTAGAGTTCTTAAAGAAGTATTGGGGTCAAATAAAACTTGGAAATAAGTTAAGTATTCACTATAAGTAAAAGCACAAATAGCACTTCTTTTTAGACCTAAAGCATAATATTCAGTTAATTTATTAATATCAAAAGTAGTGATATTAGGGATTCCTAAAGAAGCTAAACTAAAAGCTTGGTCTCCACTTGCTAGAACAGTTAAAGCGTCGGTTTTATTGGTAAAATCAAACTTACTTAAGTAACCATTAATATTTTCAGTGGTGGTTGCATAAACCTTGTCATATTCTTTAAAGATATCAATACTCCGGATTTTTAAACCTTTAAAATATAAGTCTAGAATTTGTTTGGTAGCTAATACGGCGTCTTCCATAATAATCCCCTCTCAACAATTTGGTTATTTTAACATAGTTTTGGGGAAAATGCAATTATCCTCTCTTGCTTTTATATGGTTTTATGATATAATGTTTTTATGGCTCGTTGGTGAAATGGTTAACACATTGCCCTCTCAAGGCAACATTCATGGGTTCAAATCCCATACGAGTCACCAGTTTAGATGATACGTCCTTTTAAATAAGGGCTTTTTTTTATGGACGTAAAACTAAAACGGCGTCCTTACAGTTAGAGTGATAACTAGGAACATATAATAATTCTTCTTTTAGTAATTCGCGAGAAGTTATATCTTTTCCTCCAATAGGATAATTACTATATTCATGGAAATTATTAATAAAACTATACATATAACTAGCTAATATTAAACCGTTTGGGGATAAATTAGGATATAACTTAGCATATAATTTTTTTAAATCCGGTAAAGTCATGTTTTGGTGGTAATAATATTCTAAAATATTGGAACAAAATATTAAATCATATCTAGTAGATAGTTTAGTCGTATATAAAGAGGCATGATAAAAAGTAGGTTTAAGATAATTTAACATAGCTTGAAGATTTTGATAGCTTTCTTTAGACTGAAGATAAGTATTATAAAAAGTTATTTCTTCTAAGTTGTAGTAATAGTCTTTAGTTAAAATTTGCATTAATTTAATATTTTTTAGATATTTAGATTGAAGAGTATAATAATAATCAATTATCTTTTGCCAAAATTCTTGGTATTTAAATGGCATGTATAAAACGAGAATTTTTAAAATTTTTATTTCTTCTTCAAAATTAAAATGACGATTTTTAAATAATAAATCGAAGATGGAAGTTATATCTTCAAAGTCACACATTTTTATTAAAGCAAGTTTAAAACCTAAAATATAATACTCACTTAAAGGGTTAATATCAATTAAATCAATTTTCGAAAGGCCTTTAGTGGCTAAGTTAAAGAATTGGTCACCACTTCCAGCGATAGTTAAGACTTTATTTGTAGAATTTAGGTTTAATTTAGTTAAAAGGTCATTTATGTTTTCATTAGTAAAAGCATAAACTGGCATATTACTATCGGAATTTAGACCGATTATTTGGTTATGAATTAAATTAAAAATGTCATCTAGCATGCTTTTTCACCAGTTAGTTATTGTAACATGTTTTTTTAAAAAATAAAATAGTTTAATGGCGACTTAAACTATAATTATTTTGGAATTTAGTTAAAACAGAATTAACCACGTCGGGACATTGTTTGATATCATCAAAATTTTTAATTTCGACGGGAGCAATTCTAGAAATTTCATTAATTATTTCCACTAGTTCTAAAGAAAAAGGAGAAATTTTTAAAGTAGTTTTCCCATTTTCCGTAATAGATAAAGGTTGCTCACGCTTAATTATCCGCATATTAGTTTCAATATTATCTAAAGGGATTAGATTAGCTAAGCCTTTTACTAAATAAATTAAATCAGCATAGTAAAGTTCATCTTTCATTTTTTTACACATCCTTAATTGCCAAGATAAATCATATCATATTTTGAGGGATTTGCCAACTACTAAATTTTATGCAAAAAAGAGAGTTTAATAACTCTCTTCAAAAATTTCTAAACGTTTTTGCATTCTTTCTTTACCAAGAATTTGCATGATATCATAAAGATTAGGAGTCATTTTTAAAGTAGTTAAGACTACGCGCATAATAGTGGTAAAATCCGCAATATCTCCTTTATAATTATCTGGATGTTCTTTATAATCTTTCATATCACTAGCATAATTCATAGAACTAGCAAGTTCTTTTATTTTTTGGAACCAAATATCTTGAGAATCGGCTTCATCATAGATTTTGAGGTAAGAAGTCATAACCTTTAAAATTTCTTCTTTAGCAGTTATTTTAGCAAATTCATAAGTTAAATCTTTAGACCAAGCCTCATCATACATATACCAAGACTTAGAGAAAATAGTACTATAATTTTCATAGTCTTTGCGAGGTTTTTTAATTTCGCGTTCAATATTTAAGAAAGCAATGGTATCATCTTTATATCTACTAATAAGCTCATAAACATGACTATCATATTTCTTAGCCCAAGCTAAATAATTTTCATAAAGCTCGGAAGCAGACATTTTAGATAAATAATTTTTACTAATATTATTTAGTTTATCTAAATCAAATAAGGCACCACTAGGACTCATTTTTTTAGGACTAAAAGGAAATTCGTAGAATGGTTTATCGGGATTATTAGTCCGCCATTCCTCATAATTAGAGTTAGCAATAGTTAAAACAGCGTCGATTACCGCTAAAACTGGATAGCCCTTTTCTTCATAGTAAAACATTAGAGCCTCAGGGTCTTTTCGTTTACTGATTTTGCGGATTGCTCCCGTTTCTTCATCTTTTTTTAAGATTAAAGAAGTATGAATGTATTTAGGCATTTTAAAATTAAAGGCTTTAAATAATTCATAATGAAGAGGAACACTACTCATCCATTCATTACCTCTTACAACATGAGTGGTATGCATTAAGTGGTCATCAACAACATGAGCAAAGTGGTAAGTCGGAAGTTTATTTTCACTTTTCATGATAGGAACATCGATATCATTTTCCGGAAATTCAATCTTGCCTTGTGTTAAATCTTCAAAAACAAATTTTTTATTAAAGTCCCCTTCTGAACGAAAACGAATAACGTATTTTTCACCATTTTGAATTTTTTTAGCTAACTCCTCATTAGAAGTATAGCGATATTTAGCATAACGACCATAAATACCAATTCTTTTTTTGCTTTTAGCTTGATATTCCCGAATTTCTTCTAATTCTTCACTCGTTAAAAAACATGGATAAGCCCGGCCAATCGTAATTAAGTGTTTTATAAAAGCATGATAAATTTCCATTCTTTCACTTTGAATGTAAGGCCCATAATTACCGATAATTTCCCCATTATATTCGTATTCATCAGCCATAATGCCATAATAATTTAAGATATGATGAATAAAGTCGACCGCGCCTTCAACCGTTCGCGCTTGGTCAGTATCTTCATTACGTAAAAAGAAAACTCCTTTACTAGAACGAGCTAAAACATAATTAATCGTGGCGCTCATCATATTCCCAATATGCATAAAACCAGTAGGACTCGGAGCAAAGCGCACTACTTTAGCGCCTTCTGGTAAGTTTCTAGCGGGATATTCTAATTCATAATCAGCGATAGTTTTAGTAATATTAGGAAATATTAAATCGGCTAATTCTTGGTTAGTCATAGTTATTCCTTCTTTCTAGTACTATTTTACTTTAATTTTTAAAAAAAGTAAACTAAATTATAAGCCTTTATTGTTTTTTAAGAACTCCCGCAAGACTTTGGTTAAAGCTCTTTTTTCAATGCGTGAAACATAACTGCGAGAGATATGGAGTTTTTGGGCAATTTCTTTTTGGGTTTGTTCTTCTTCATTTAAAAGACCATATCTTTTTATTAAAATCTCTTTTTCTCGGGGTGATAAAATTTTAAAATATTCTTTTAAGAGTAAAGTGTTTTCTTTAATATGTAATAAATCAGCAATATCGAGAGAATCGTCTTTGATAACTTCCATAAGACTTACTTCATTACCATCTTTATCATAACCAATCGCGTCATTTAAACTAACCGTATTGCCATTTTTCTTATTACTGCGAAAATGCATGAGGATTTCATTTTCAATACAACGGGCCGCATACGTAGTTATTTTGGTGGATTTACTTTGGTTGTAAGAGTCAATTCCCTTTATTAAACCGATAGTACCGATACTAATTAAATCATCGGTGTCATATTTACCATTATCAAATTTTTTAACTATGTGGGCAACTAGGCGAAGATTATGTTCAATTAAAGTCGCACGAGCTTCTTTATCCCCCGCAAGCATTTTAGTTATGGCAATTTCTTCTTCCTCACTACTTAAAGGTTCAGGAAAAACTTGGTTGGAGTAGCTTCCCGTAAAAAAAAGCATATCTTTTATAATGCTTAATAAATTTAAAAACATTTTTTCACTTCCTAATAAATTATATTAAAAAGGAAAAATTTAAAAACTAATTGTTATTTTTAAAGAAATAATCAATACTAACATTTAAGATTACACTTATTTTATATAAATCATAAATAGAAATGCTTAAATCTTTTTGGCGATTCAAAAAATTAAGAAGATAAGATTCTTTAATTTGGGCTAGTTCGGCAACTTGCTTTGGGCTGACATTATTTTCTTGTAAATACTTTTTTAAATTAACAGCAACGGTTTCATAAATATGATTGTCAAATTTGTAATTGGTAGTCATATATACACCTCGTATATATATTGTACACTTTTTTTGGCTAGTTTAAAAGTATTTTTATTCTTGAAAGAATTTTTCCATGGAAACATTTAAGACTACAGATATTTTATATAAGGTATTAAGACTCATGCCCTCTTTACCAAAAGTAGTTTCAAAGCGCCGTAAAAAATCATTGGATACACCAATATCTAGGGCTAATTGTTCTTGAGTTATGCCAGCTAGTTTCCGATATTTGCGAACATTACGGGCTACTACTTCAATTATATTTTGATTAAAGCTAAAATCTCTTTTAAATCTTGTCATTGCTATTCACTCTCCACTATTAATTTTACTAGTTTAAGAGATTTTATTCTATGAAGTGCTACTTCCGTTATATTGGCGACCTCTTTTATTTTGCATTTTTATTATATGATATTTTCGAGAATTATACAAGAGTTAGATTTTACACTTATTTGTCGAAAAAAAGAAAAAAACTAGCACATTTT
>CANQHB010000030.1 GCA_947623755.1 uncultured Bacilli bacterium
TTACCGACTAAGGCTCTTGCAATAGCCACTCTTTGCATTTGGCCTCCACTCATTTGGTTTGGCTTTTTGTGCATTTGGTCTTCTAGTCCAACATCTTTTAAGGCTTTGATAGCGCGTTTTCGTCTTTCAGCTTTATTAATACCGGCTAAGGTTAAGGCTAATTCGACATTGGCTAAAACCGTTTGATGAGGGATTAAGTTATAATTTTGAAAAACAAAACCAATACTATGATTACGGTAAGTATCCCAATCTTTATCTTTAAAATTTTTGGTAGATTTACCATTAATAATTAAATCACCAGTCGTGTAATTATCAAGACCACCAATAATGTTTAAAAGGGTAGTTTTACCACATCCTGAAGGACCTAGAATACTTACAAATTCCGTTTCGCGAAACTTTAAGTCGATACCTTTTAGTGCATGAACAGTATTGGTACCACTTAAATATTTTTTAGTTATTTTTTTTAGTTCTAACATTTCTATTCCTTTCTTATCTAATAATTAAGATATATAGAAATTATATGCAATATTTGCTTTTAAGTCAAGTTAGATATTCGTTATTGTTGATAACTTAAAGTTTTTTTTAAAAAAGTTCAAAATATTTTTAATTCTGGTGTAAAAAAAGCTTGACTTTCATATGCTATAATGGTATATTATTTGTGCATTTTAAATTCAGGTTCTATCTAGGTAGAACTTAATTTAATAGAAATTCTGATACACCAGGATGTGTGTTAATTAGGAGGGAGGAAAAAGATATGCCAACAATTAATCAACTAGTTAAGAAAAACAGAAAAAGTAAAACTAAAAAGAGTAAATCTCCAGTATTACAAGTAGGTTACAATGTTATGACCAGACGACAAACTGATACGAAGGGACCTCAAAAAAGAGGAGTATGTACTCGGGTTGGAACAAAAACACCAAAGAAGCCAAACTCAGCTTTAAGAAAATATGCACGGGTTAGACTATCTAATGGCAAAGAAGTAGATTGCTATATTCCAGGAGAAGGACACAATTTACAAGAGCACAGTGTTGTACTTGTAAGAGGTGGACGTGTTAAAGACTTAATCGGTGTTCGTTATCACATTGTTAGAGGAACATTAGATACTCAAGGAGTTAATAATCGGAAACAAGGCCGTAGTAAATATGGTACAAAAAAACCTAAAAAATAAGAAGAAAGGAGATTATAATTATGCGTAAGAGACGTGCGATAAAAAGAGATGTTTTACCAGACCCAATATATAATTCAAAGACCGTTACAAAGCTTGTTAATAGAATTATGAAAAGTGGTAAAAAAGGAACTGC
This sequence comes from uncultured Bacilli bacterium, assembly GCA_947623755.1. Taxonomy (GTDB): domain Bacteria; phylum Bacillota_I; class Bacilli_A; order RF39; family UBA660; genus Caccenecus. The sequence goes on from CANQHB010000030.1 coordinate 1,302, forward strand.
TGAAAAGATTTTATATGAAGCTTTTGACATTATTAAAGAAAAAACTGGTAAAGACCCAATTGAAGTTTACAAACAAGCACTTGAAAATGTTAAACCAGCTCTAGAAGTTAAATCTAGAAGAGTTGGGGGTTCTAATTATCAAGTTCCAATGGAAGTTACAGATGAAAGAGCTCAAACGTTAGCACTTAGATGGATTGTAAACTATGCAAAAACAAGAAATGGAAAGGGAATGGCCATTAATTTAGCAAATGAGTTAATCGACGCTGCAAATGGTGTTGGTGGCGCTGTTAAAAAGAGAGAAGATACTCATAAAATGGCAGAAGCAAATAAAGCATTTGCTCATTATAAATGGTAATAGACTATGGCAAGAGATGTTAGTTTAGATAAAATAAGAAATATCGGAATCATGGCGCATATCGATGCCGGTAAAACAACATTTACAGAAAGAGTTTTATTCCATACCGGAATTACTCATAAAATTGGAGAGACTCATGATGGAGAATCTCAAATGGACTGGATGGACCAAGAAAAAGAAAGAGGTATCACCATTACTAGTGCTGCCACAACTGCACACTGGAAAGGATATCGTTATAATATCATTGATACCCCAGGTCACGTAGACTTTACAATCGAAGTTCAACGTTCTTTAAGAGTACTAGATGGAGCTATTGCTCTTTTAGATGCGCAAGCAGGTGTTGAACCACAAACCGAAACAGTATGGCGTCAAGCAAACGAATATAAAGTTCCAAGAATGATATTCGTTAATAAAATGGATAAAATGGGAGCCGATTTCGTTTATAGCTTAGATACAATTGATAAAAGATTAGGAGCTAAAGCTAAAGCAATTGCTTGGCCGATTGGATCAGAATCAGAATTTAATGGAATTGTGGATATTTTAAATCGAAAAGCTTACCATTATGATGGTGGGGAACATGAAGATTTTACAGAAATTGAAATTCCTGCAGATTTAAAAGATTTAATCGAAGAAAAAAGAGCCGAATTAATTGAAACGGCGGTAGAATTTGATGATGACTTAATGATGGCTTATTTAGATGGTCAAGAAATTCCAGTAGAGGATATAAAGAAAGCTATTCGTAAAGGAACACTAGCAGCAGAGTTTTTCCCTGTTATGTGTGGTTCAGCTTTATCTAATATGGGTGTTAAATTTGCGTTAGACGCTGTAATAGATTATTTACCAAGTCCACTTGATGTGGAAGCAATTGATTGTGTAGATATGAATGGTAATGACGTTAAAAGACATCCAAGTGATAGTGAACCATTTACTGCTTTAGCATTTAAGATTATGACTGACCCATATGTAGGAAGATTATCATTCTTCCGGGTATACTCTGGAGTTCTTCATAGTGGTTCTTATGTTCTTAACTCAACTAAGGGTGAGAAAGAAAGAATTGGGCGTATTTTACAAATGCATGCGAACCAAAGAAAAGAAATTACTGAGGTGTATGCGGGAGAAATAGCCGCGGCTGTAGGCCTTAAAAATACAACGACTGCCGATACATTATGTGATGAGAAAAATCCATGTGTGATGAAAGGTATGGAATTCCCAGACCCAGTTATTGATATTGCGATTGAGCCAAAGAGTAAAAATGACCAAGATAAGATGGCTTTAGCTTTACAAAAATTAGTAGAAGAAGACCCAACTTTAAGAGTTAAAACTGACCATGAAACTGGTCAAACAGTATTATCAGGTATGGGTGAACTTCACTTAGACATTATAATTGACCGGATGAGAAGAGAATTTAATGTAGAATGTAATAGTGGTAAACCACAAGTTGCTTATCGTGAAACAATTAAGACCGCTGCTGATTGTGAAGGTAAATATATTAAACAATCAGGTGGTCGTGGACAATATGGTCATGTTTGGATTAAATTTGAACCAAATCCAGAAAAAGGTTATGAATTTGTGGACGCCATCGTGGGTGGTGTAGTTCCAAGAGAATATATACCTGTTACCGATAAAGGCTTACAAGAAGCGATGCAAGGTGGTATTTTAGCTGGATATCCAATGGTTGATATTAAAGCAACATTATTTGATGGGTCTTATCATGATGTAGACTCTTCAGAAATGGCATTTAAAATAGCCGCTTCAATGGCTTTAAAAGAAGCTAAAAATAAATGTAATCCAGTACTTCTAGAACCAATTATGAGTGTAGAAGTTATTGTACCGGATGAATACATGGGTAATGTTATGGGAGACTTAACTAGTCGTCGAGGTAAACCGATGGGACAAGAGTCTCGAGGAAATGCATTATCAATTAAAGCAATGGTTCCTTTAGCAGAGATGTTTGGATATGCAACAAGCTTACGTTCTAATACTCAAGGTCGTGGAAATTTCACAATGACACTTGACCATTATGAAGAAGTACCAAAATCTATTGCAGAAGAAATCATTAAAAAGAATAGTGTTAACTAAAATTAACACACATAAAGTTAAATAATACTTGAAAAATGTTCAAGGATTAGATAAAATATTATTATATTGAAAGGAGAAAAATAATATGGCAAGAGAAAAATTTGACCGTTCTAAGGAACACGTTAATATTGGTACTATTGGACACGTTGACCATGGTAAAACAACATTAACGGCTGCAATTACAAAATATTTTGGAAAATTTGTAGATTATGCTGATATCGACAAAGCTCCAGAAGAAAGGGAAAGAGGTATTACAATTAATACTGCTCACGTTGAGTATGAAACTGAAAAACGTCATTATGCTCACGTAGACTGTCCAGGACATGCCGATTATGTTAAAAACATGATTACTGGTGCTGCCCAAATGGATGGGGCAATCTTAGTTGTATCTGCTGCAGATGGACCTATGCCTCAAACAAGAGAGCATATCTTACTTTCTCGTCAAGTTGGTGTACCTAAAATTGTTGTTTACATGAATAAATGTGACCAAGTTGATGACCCAGAATTACTAGACTTAGTAGAAATGGAAATTAGAGAATTACTTGGAGAATATGGTTTTGATTCTGAATGCCCAGTTATTCGTGGTTCAGCATTAAAAGCATTAGAGGGTGATGAGGCCGCTGCTCAATCAATTCGTGATTTAATCGCAGCAGTTGATTCTTATATCGACGCTCCAGTAAGAGATACTGATAAACCATTCTTAATGAGTATTGAAGACGTATTTACTATTTCAGGACGTGGTACAGTTGTTACCGGACGTGTTGAAAGAGGTAAATTAAATCTTAACGACGAAGTTGAAATTGTTGGTTTAAAACCTACAAAGAAAACTGTTGTTACTGGTATTGAAATGTTCCGTAAATCTCTTGACTTCGCTCAAGCTGGTGATAATGCAGGTGTATTATTACGTGGTATTGCTAGAGAAGAAGTTGAAAGAGGACAAGTTCTTGCTAAACCAGGAAGTGTTACTCCACATCATAAGTTTAAAGCTAGTGTGTATGTACTTTCTAAAGAAGAAGGCGGACGTCATACTCCATTCTTCTCAAATTACAGACCACAATTCTATTTTAGAACTACTGATGTTACAGGAGTTATTGAACTTCCAGCTGGTGTAGAAATGGTTATGCCTGGCGATAATGTTGACATGACTGTAGAATTAATTGCTCCAGTTGCACTTGAAAATGGTACTCAATTCTCTATCCGTGAAGGTGGACGTACTGTTGGTGCTGGTGTAGTATCAGAAATCGTTGAGTAATAAAAATTAGAGCCTATAAATAGGTTCTTTTTTAATTGCGAAAAATTAGCTTTTTTGTTATAATACTAAAACACAGGTGATTTTATGAAATATGTGGAAGTGGCTTATAAAAATAAAAATGATTTTTTAGAATATGAAAAGTATACAGTAAATGATTTTGAATTAGAAACTTTAAGACGTTTACCTTTTTATAAGACTAATTATACTTCGTTTAAATTAGTTCAGGATGGGTCTATTATAAAAACTATTTATAATGGTAAAAGAGTTTGTTTTAGAGACGTTAAAAATATTGTGGGAAATGACGCTAGATTTACAAGTGTCGTTAGAAATATGGGAATTTTAAGATATAATACTTATACAGAAAAACAAGAAGAAATTTTGGATGAAGAAGAATATTTATTAGACTTTGATTTAAACCATTATTGTTTATTTACTCCTCCTAATAATTTTGATGCCATAATTTTAGATTATGATAAATTAAGTATGACTATTGAAGAATTTGATAAAGATATTAAATTTAATTATGAAGGGTATTTTAAAGCGATTAGTTTAAATTCTTTAATTGCAAAAAATTATACCGATAATAATGCTTTAGCCTTAAGTCTTTTTAAGAATTATTTTAGAATGCTTGCTAAATCCGTTTGGGAAATAATTGATAATCAAGATGAAGAAGTAAATGCCATATTAATCATGAATAATAATGTTAATAATATTAGGAATTTATTTCGAATAATGGAATTTAATTTTAAAGAATTAGAAAAAGAAAGTTGGAATGATATTAAAGATTTTTTAGACTATTTTAGATATGTAGAAGACCTTAGGGGAATAGATGCCCTTTTACTTGACATTTATCAAGAATTTTTAAAAGAAGAAATCGAAAATAAACGGCTTAGATAATTTACTTTTAGCTTGGTTCATGGTATACTTTTAATATATGTAGGGTGGTAGTATGAAAAGGAAGTTAAAGAAAAAGAATATAATTATTTTAATAGCTATTATTTTAGTTGTGGCCATTGCTAGTGTTAGTGCGATATTTTTATTAAAAGATGATAATGTTAAAAAAGATGATGATAAAAAAACGGAAGAAAAAGAAAAAGTTCAAGATGATAAAGAGAAAATAGAACCAGAAGTCCAGATTGTAGATGTTAATAGTAAATCAAGACCATATGCGGTAATGATTAATAATTTAGGGGCAGCAAGACCTTATCATACCGGATTACAACAAGCTTATTTGGTTTATGAAATTATCGTCGAAGGGGGTATTACGAGATATCTGGCTTTATTTAAAGATAATTTACCTGAAGTAGTGGGTAGTGTTCGAAGCGCAAGGCATTATTATTTAGATTATGTAATGGAAAATGACGCTTATTATGTGCATTGGGGTTGGAGTCCACAAGCACAAAGTGATATAAGTAGTTTAAAAATAAATAATATTAATGGCCTTAGTCTAGGTAGTCCATATTTCTTTAGAAAAAAACTTAATGTTAGTAGCGAACATACTGGTTTTGCTAATATAAAAGCAATGGAAGATTATGTTAGTAAAAGATATAGAACTACGACTAATAAAGATTTACTTTTAAATTATAGCGCTATTAATGTTGATTTAAGTAGTTATAGTCCGAAAGATGCTTTAAAGATAGATTTAAAATATTCGAATGGATTTACAACCAATTATGTTTATGATAGTGAGGCTAATGTTTATAAACAATATGTTAATAATAAAGCGCATACAGATTATGAAACGAAAGAACAATATACCGTAAAAAATATTATTACATATCAAGTAAGTAGTAATGGAATATCGGGAGATAATAAAGGAAGACAAAATTTAAATAATATTGGAACTGGCAAAGGATATTTTATTACCGGAGGAAAAGTAGTAGAAATAACTTGGGAAAAGAAATCCCGGGATAGTGAAACGATTTATAGATATCAAGATGGAACAGAAATTACCGTAAATGATGGTAATACTTGGATTCATATAGTACCGACGAGTGGAAATATTAGCATATCATAAGACTTCAAGAATAAAATTTAGTGGGAGGTATCTCTAGTGGATATATTAATTGATTTTTTACTTAATAATTATATTTGGTTTTTAGTAATAAGTTTAATTATTCTATTTGCTTTAATTGGTTATTTAGTGGATGCTTCGCAAATTAAAGAAGAGCCTCGGAAAAAAGAAGTTAAACCAATATTAGAAGAAAAAAATACAGAGTTTAAAGTTCATCCGTCCGTGCAAGCTTATACAAGTAGTGATTATGATGACCCTTTAATAAAATAAAAAAATACCTGAGGGTATTTTTTTTAGGTTAAGTAAAAACTTTTTATCATATCTTTTAGGGTTTCACTAATAGTTTCAATTGTATCATACCATTTTTCAATATTTTCAAGGAATGTTTTATTTTTGATAAAGTATTTAAGGTCATAAAAGTAATTTTTGAAATCATTTAACCAAATAATAAAGGGAAGTAAATCATATTCATCAATATCATATAAATTATCATAATAAGGACTATTATATAACGCACGGATATCTTTTTTAGTAAGGGCCGCGTCATAGATTAGGCGTTTATTTTTATTTATTAAAATATGAAGAGCTTTAGTATAAATAAAAGTTTCTAAAGGCTTAGTAAAACAAGCCTTCTCATAAGAGGTACATATTTCTAAAAGATTAGCATTAAAGGGGATATTTAATATTTCATAAATATTCATAAGATTCTCCTTAATTTTTTTTATTATAATATATTTTTTTTAAAAGATAAAGAGAAATTTTGTTTACTTTAAAGTTTTTTTTAGTTATAATTAAAGTGGAGGTAATGAATTATGGAACTAAAAGGTTCAAGAACAGAAGCTAATTTAATGGCAGCATTTGCCGGAGAATCACAAGCTAGAAATAAATATACTTATTATGCGTCTCAAGCTAGAAAAGATGGTTATGAACAAATAGCCGCAATATTTGAAGAGACAGCAGGAAATGAAAAAGAACATGCAAAAATGTGGTTTAAAGAATTACATGGAGGTAAAGTACCAGATACACTTACAAATTTAAAAGATGCCGCTAGTGGAGAAAACTACGAGTGGACAGAAATGTATAAAGAATTTGCTGAAGTAGCGAAAGAAGAAGGCTTTGATAGAATTGCTAAATTATTCTTAGAAGTTGGAAAAATTGAAAAGCACCATGAAGAAAGATATATGAAATTAATAGGAAATATTAATGATGATTTAGTATTCAAAAAAGGTGAAGAAGTAGTTTGGATTTGCCGGAATTGTGGGTATGTTTATGTTGGAGATACTGCCCCTATGGTATGTCCAGTTTGTGCTCATCCTCAAAGCTTTATGGAACTTAAGAAAGAGAACTATTAGTAGTTCTTTTTACATAGGTGGATTATGGGTAAAATATTATTTTTAATATTATGCTTTTTCTTTTATGGAACTTTTAATTTTAAACATAATGTTGAAATTAATGAAAACGTAAAAGATGAAATAGAATCAATAGGTTCGGTAAATATTGAGAAAGTTAATATCAATAATTTAGAATTGTATCCAGGAGCTTATATGGTATATGCCGTAAAGGTGAATACTAAAGATTTAGATTGTAGTAAAATTAGTTTAGATATAGTTGGAACAATTAAGGCTAGTAATTTTTCGGGAGAAATGGAATGGCAAGTATATAAAACCGATGAATTAATTGAAAATCCAATAATTGATTGTGCATATAGTAGTGAAGCTAAAGACTATGAAAATTGTGAACTTAATGCTAGTTTTAAGGAAGATAATTTAGTAAAAAAAGTAGTGGTAGATGACTTTACCAATGAAAAAATAAAAGTTTCGGAGGTTATCCAAAAAAATCAAGAATATTATTGGTATTTTATCGGGACATTTAAAAGTAAAAAAGTGCCAGATAGTTTAAATGTTACTATTAAGGGTGAAAATATAAAAGTTAGAAGCTGATATTTTAAAAATATCAGTT
>CANQHB010000031.1 GCA_947623755.1 uncultured Bacilli bacterium
ATCAATCTAATATTACATGTATTAACGATATTGAAAAGTAATATCTAAAAGAAAGAGCAATCTTTCTTTTTTTAGAAAAAAGTTTTTTTGATGTATCAAAAAAAGTATTCAAAAGTACAAAGTTATTTTGATACATCAAAAAAACTTTACAAAAAATTCCTTTTATATTAATTAAATATTCTTGCATTTTTCTAAATAATATTGTAATATATTTATATAACATATAGTAATACATAATATAATATGTTTTGACAACTTTTGTCGAACCTAATGAAATTTATTTATATTTGTATTACAATGTTAAAAAGAAAAGGATAATCATATTATGAAAAGAATATTTATATCTACTATTTTAATAGTAGGATTGTTAATGTGTATAATTACACTAAAACCCAAGACTAATTACCAAGAATTAGATAGTAAAGAACTAAAATCATCTAACTTAATAGGAATATACCTGAAAGATACAGGAGACTACTATCAAGTAAAAGAATTACCAAGTGAAGGTAATTATGCATTAAATAAAGAAAAAAGTTACTGTCTAAAACCAGACAGCAAAGATACTAAAATAAATGATATGCTTGAATACAATCCAACAAGTAAAACTCTAAGTGTTTCAAAATTAGCCGATAATAACACTAAATGCTATTTATATTTTGATTTAAATTTGACGCCTTCGGAAAAAAATTTAGCTAAGCTTAATTTAACAAAATCAAAAGAAGGATGTCCAAATATAATAGATGGTATAACTCAAGTTACAGGGCCCGAAAATTCTCAAAATTTAATATGTAGTGCCGAAGATGATGACGGAGAAAGCATATATTTTCGAGGAACAACAAAAAATAATTGGGTTAAGTTTGGACAAACAAAAAATAATGAAGATATATGGTGGCGAATCATCCGAATAAATGGTAATGGAACCATAAGATTAATATATGCCGGAGTAGGCTCGGATTTTGGAACAACTGGAAATGGAACAAATGCTATAAAAGCTGTATATAATACAAAATTTCAAGATAATACATATGTTGGGTTTTATTATGGTTCAGAAGGAGGTTCTAATTATAATAGTACTCATTCAAATACAACAAAAAGTAATATTGTAACAGAATTAGAAAAATGGTTCAATGAAACAGATTTGTCAACAACAAATAGAAACAAAATAGATAATGATACAGGATTTTGTAATGATAGGCAACCATCAACTAGTAAGACAAGTATAAATGGTCAAGGAGGAACTGGAACAACAGAAACGTATTATGGGGCATATATAAGATTAGCATCAGGAAAAGATGGCAATCAAATACCAACCTTAAAATGCAGTAGTACAGGAAAAGGAGATGCTGTCTATAATAGAGATTATTTTACAGTAAAAAATGCAACTCAAGGGAATAGAAAACTAGATGTACCAGTAGGATTAATAACAGCAGATGAAGTAGTATTGGCTGGTGGTTCTGCTAAAGAATATGACAAAGGCAGTTGGCTATTTATAGAAGCAAACTTTTGGACTATGTCACCTTATTACATATCATTTCTAGCGAGCGCTAATGACTGGCGTGGTTATGATGCTTATATGACAGATTTTAATATACTTGGAATGGCAACCGAAGAATTGGTGGTTTTTGAGTCTGGTGTGCGTCCAGTAATAAATCTTAAAGCCGATACACAATTTGAACCTAGTAACAATAATGGAGAATGGGGTACAACCACAAATCCATACATAGTAAGTGAATAACAATTAAATGGAATGTAGTATTATAAAATAATAATGGGTTACATACTCATTATTTTTTTAATAATCTTAATAAATTTGACTTAGTAAATAAAATAAGATATAATTTAAAAGTATTAAAACATTTAAGACAATTAGAAAGGAAAATAATTTATGAATCCAGTCATGTTTAGTATCCTTGGTGTTGAAGTAAAGTGGTATTCTATGCTTATATTAATAGGTATAATAATAGGGGTACTCTTAGTAATAAAAGAATCTAAGAAATTTAAAATTCCATATGATGATATCTTTAATATGTGTTTTTATGCTATAATTTTTGGTATTATTGGTGCTAGACTTTATTATGTTTTATTTAATTTATCTTATTATCGCTATAATCTTCTAGAAATTATTGAAATCTGGAATGGTGGTCTAGCTATTCATGGAGGTATCATCGCCGGGGCTTTAACTGTTATTGTTTATGCCAAAAAACACCATTTAAATTTTATTCGTTTATTTGATATTGTTACTCCTTCATTGATTCTTGCTCAAGCTATTGGCCGGTGGGGTAATTTCTTTAATAGTGAAGCTCATGGTTTTGCAACTACTTTAGTTGAATTACAAAAATATTATGTTCCGGAATTTGTAATTAAAGGTATGTATATTAATGGTGTTTATTATTTACCTACTTTCTATTTTGAATCTTTATGGTGTCTTTTAGGTTTTATTATTTTATTAATAATTCGTAATCTTAAATATAACAAAGTTGGAACAACTTCTGCTATTTATTTAATGTGGTATAGTTTTGGTCGTTTCTTTATTGAAGCTTGGCGTACCGATTCTTTAATGCTTGGCGGTTTTAAGGTTGCTCAACTAGTCTCTGCGACTTTATTTATAAGTTCTTTAATCTATTTAATTTATATTTATAGTCGTGGTAAATATACTAATTTATATAATGATATTAATAAAGGAAGGGTAAATTAATATGTATGATTTAATAATTATTGGCATGGGTATATCAGGTATAAGTGCGGCTATATATGCTAAAAGAGCGGGCCTTAATGTTTTAATGCTTGAGGGTAATGCTCCCGGAGGTACTATCAATAAAATTGCTGAAATTAATAATTATCCGGGTTTTAAAAGTATAAGTGGTCCCACTTTAGCTGAAAATTTATTTGAAAGCATTAATGCTTTAAATATTCCCTATAAATTAGAACAAGTAACAGACGTTATCTTAGAAAGTACTAAAACTATTAAAACTAAAAACAATGTTTATCAAAGTAAGTATTTATTAATTGCTACCGGTCGTACTCCTAAATTATTAAATATTCCTGATATTGAAAAATATCTAGGTCAAGGAATAAGTACTTGTGCTTTATGTGATGGGCCTTTTTATAAAGGCAAAGACGTCGCTCTAGTCGGGGGAGGCTCCTCAGCTTTATCCGAAGCTCTTTATTTGGCTAAAATTGTAAACAAAGTATATTTAATTCATCGTCGCAGTGAATTTCGGGGTGAAGATACTTTAATTAAAGAAGTAGAAGCTAAAAACAATATTGAATTAATCTTAAACGAAGAAGTAACGTCTTTAATTACTGATAATAATACTTTAGTCGGAGTAAACTTAAAAAATCGTAAACTTTCTATTTCCGGTTTATTTATCTATATTGGAAGTACCCCTAATACAGCGTTTTTAGAAAATACTCATATCAAGTTAGATAATGGCTATATTGTTGTAAATGAAAACTATGAAACTAATATTCCCGGTGTTTATGCTAGTGGTGACTGCCTAAAAAAAGAAGTTTATCAAATTATTAATGGGGCAAGTGAAGGTGCTCTTGCTGCTCTAAATATTTCTAAAAATTAAAAAAACGTGCAAAATGCACGAAAAAACATATAAAAAACGTACAAAATGCACGAAAATCTTGATTTTTGGCATTTTTTTTGCTAAAATCATCTTAGAAAGAGGTATTTTTATGTATAGAAATATTATAACTGAATTATTAAAATGGAAAGAAAATCCCAAAATGCCTTTAATGTTAATCGGGGCAAGACAAACTGGTAAAACTTATATTTTAAATGAATTTTGTCAAAAAAAGTTTCCTAATTATATTTACATTAATTTAGAATCTCAAAAGGAATACCAAGAAATATTTGAAAAAACCATCAAACCTGAAGAAATAATAAAAGATATTGAATTGTTAAGAAATAGACCCATCGATATTACTAATACTGTAATTTTCTTTGATGAAATTCAAGTTAGTGAAAAAGCTATCACCTCTTTAAAATATTTTTGTGAAAGCCCCCAAGAATATAAAATCGTTTGTGCTGGTTCTTTATTAGGCGTCAAAATTAATAGGTTTTCTTCTTCTTTCCCAGTAGGGAAAGTTATTATTAAATATTTATATCCTATGAATTTTGAAGAATTTTTAATTGCCAGTCATGAAAACCTTTTAATTGCCGAAATAAAAAATCATTTTAATAATAATGAGCCTCTATTATCAAGTCTTCATAATAAAGCATTAGAACTATATCAAAATTATCTCATCTTAGGTGGCATGCCTGCTTTAGTTCAAGACTATTTAAATAAAAATTGTCAAATTAGTGAAGTAAATTTTGACCTTCAAAATTATATAGTATATTCATATATGGCCGATATGAATAAATATACTGAAAATACCGAAAGTATTAAAATAAACCAAATATATAGTGCAATTCCCAAAGAATTAGCCCGCGAAAATAATACTTTTAAATATAGTTTAATTGATAAGAATGCTCGAAAAATTAGATATGAAAGTAGTATTGATTGGCTTATTGCTAGTAATATGCTTTTAAAATGTAATTTAGTTGAAAACAATATATCCCCTTTAAAAGCATATATAAGTAATGATAAATTTAAAATGTACTTAAGTGATACAGGTCTTTTAAGAAGTTTAGCTAATATTGATTATACTGAAATATTATTAGATAAAAATGCCATGTTTAAAGGGATATTAACAGAAAACTATGTTGCCAATGAATTATATTATATCTTTAATGAATTATACTATTATCGCTTTCTTAACTATGAAATAGATTTCTTAATAAAAATTGATGGTGATATTATTCCTGTTGAAGTAAAATCTAGTCGTCGCACCTCCAGTAAAAGTTTAACTGAGTATCAAAAAAAATATAATCCTAAATATAGTATTAGAATTTCAACCAAAAATTTTGGCTTTGAAAATAATATTAAATCAATTCCCTTATATGCAATTTTTTGCCTAAATAAAACCACTATTCTAACGTAGTGGTTTTATCATTTTCTTTATCATCATTTTCTTCTGGTGGAAGTATTACCTCTGGTAAATCAACTTCTGGTTTATCATTATTATTATTTTCTTCTTCCTCATTCTTATCATCTTTGTTTCCTTCTTGTGGTTTAGTATCCTCTTCCATAGGAGGAACAGTACTATCTGTAGAATTAACATATATAATAAGTTCCGAAACATTGTTAATAAGTACGCCGTTATTAACACTTTGATTAGCAATCATTCCTGGTAAAATATTTGGATTATAATAAGGACTTGTACTATCTACAAACTGAATATCTAAATTAATATTATATTGATTTGTCCAATCTTCTGCCTGACTAACCGCTAGTCCCACAAAATTAGGCATTGTAATTAATTTTTCTCCTGTTGTAATTCCTTGCCCTGTAACTTTTGATTTATAGTCTTCGTTGGCATCAAAACTAAATGTTTTAATCATTTTCTTTTCTTCTAATCCTAAATTAGCATTCATTAAATTAACTATTGCCTCTAAACTACCTGGATAGTATCCTATCGCAGATAATAAAATCCCATTATTACTAAGTCTTACTGGTAAATTATAATATTCCAAATAAGTTTTTTGAATTGTTAAAAATTCTCCATCATCCAAAGTTTTAGCAATCATATCTTTTAAAATATCATAGAATGAATAAATTTGTTCTTCGGCCATATTTGTATCCAAATTATTGGAAATTGCTCCTAAAATTTTATCTAAACTACCAATATTCTTTTTATTTGCGGCCTTTCTAGCAATCGCTTCAATTATTGCTTGCTGGTGTTTATTTCTGGCAATATCGCTTTGTAAATAAGCATGGCGACACCGGGCATATGCTAAAGCTTGCTCTCCATTTAAGTGTTGCATTCCGGGGTCAATACACACTAATTTATCTCCAAATTGTCTTAAAGAGTTTTGCTCACAAACTTTTCCTTTATAAGCTTTAATATAGGCACTATAATCTGGAGCTTCTACCTCGACGTCAACTCCCCCTAAAGCCTCCACTAAATCAACAACTCCCTTAAAATTAATTTTAACATAATAATCTATTTTCACATCGGTAAGTTGTTCAATTGTTTTAATAACACAACTAGTCCCATATGCCGCGGAAGAATTAATTTTTGCATACTTGTTATTATTACAAGCAATTGGCACATAAGTATCTCTTGGTATTGAAAACATTGTCGCATTAAGAGTTTTCGGATTAAAAGTAATCATCATGAGGGTATCTCCATTAAATGAAGTACTAGCATTTAACCCATCCGCTTCGCTATCCACTCCCATAAGTAAAATTGTAAACGGGTCTTTTAAGCTTTTATTACTAACAATCTTACTATCTTGATTAGGTAATTCTTTTGTATATTTATATAAAGCTTTAGCTTCATCCATTCCTTCAAATTCTTCATTACTAAATATTGATAAGTTATTCGAATTTAAATAAACCCCATCTATTGTTCCATTTAATAAATCATACACCATTTCATAATAGCTAGAATAATATTCGATATTTGCTTTAATTTTATACTCTTTATTTAATCCTTCAATTAAAGTTTTATCTACTTTATCTACATTATCAATAGAACCAATCTTACTATTTTTATCAATTTTAGTATCTCCCAAAACCATTAAATTCATGGTATAACTAACATATTTTTTTTCGCCTAAATTATCAATATTGTGATTAATCATTCCTAAATAATAATTAACAAATAATAAAATAACCATTAATATTGTTGTAACTGAAGTTGTAATAGCAATTGTTATATGTCTTTTTAAAATAAGATTAGTTAAATTCCATATTATATAAGTTACTAACCACAATCCTAACACTACTAATACAATAATTCTTATAATATTTTCCACATTAGTAAAAGCAATTATATTCTTAAACAAACATATATAACTTATTAAATAAAGTATGGCTGTTACTAAATATATAATTCCAAATATTTTACTAACTTTTTTTAATTTATTAAAAAATACTTTCATATCTCCAACCCTATTCTTTTATGTTCACTTACTATTATATAATATATTCTAAATTCTTTCAATTATTTTTCTAATTTACACCCCATTTACGACAAATTTTGCAAGTATTATTGTTCTATCTTTATATTTATTATATAATTATTATGTATAATGTTAGGAGGTATCTATGAAGAAGAAAATATTTAATTATTTCTTTATCTTTATATTTGTCTCTTTTAGCTTTCTAAAAAGTATCCATGCTAGTAATGAATATGTTGTCTTTTTAGACGCCGTAAATATTCGAACTGGTCCTGGGACTAATTATGAACGCCTAGAATTAGGCCAAGTAGGAAGTACCTACAATTTAAAAAGTCCGGAACTTATTAAAGACGCCAATATGAATGGCTCTTGTGATAATGGGTGGTATAACATTGATGTTAATGGTAATAATGCTTATGTTTGCAGTACTTATGTAAGAGCCTACATTGATGCCGAAGAAGAAAAAACAGAACCTACTAATGCTTGTGAAATAGACCTAAAAAATGCGGGGTTTCCGGCTAGTTATTGGGGTAGCCTTTGTTCTTTAAAAAGTAAATTTCCAAATTGGCAATTTAAAGCCATCGAAACTAAACTAGATTTCGCTACTGCCGTCGATAAATTTACTTCTTGTGGAGATTCTTTATTATATAATCCTAAATCGTCCTGGCGTGATAATTCTTGTAGTTATAACGAAGGTGGTTATGTAACTGCCAATCAAAGTGCTGTTGCTTACTACTTAGACCCTCGTAATTTTTTAACTGAAACCTATATTTTTCAATTTGAAAATAATCGTTATAATCCCGCATTAGAAAATAGTTATGCTTCTGTTGCGCGTTCTATTATTAGTGGGGCGGATTTTTATAAATATCATCAAGGGATTGGTAATGATCTAGCTAGTTTATTAGCCTCGGCTGGTAAAGAAACTAATATTAATCCAGTTCACTTAGCTTCTAGAATGTATCAAGAACTAGGCACCGGGACTAGATTACAAAACTTGTATAAAGGTATCTTTAATGGTGATATTCAGGGTACAATTTATGATTTCCGGGGCTATTATAATTTCTATAATATTGGTGTAACTGGTTATTGTGTAACTAAAGGTAAAGGTGCTACCTATTGTGGTTTAACTACTGCCCAAAATCAAGGCTGGAATAATGTTTATGCTGGCGTTAAAGGTGGCGGTACTTTCTTAAATAGCGATTATGTTGGCGCCGGTCAATATACTTCTTACTTAGAAAGATTTAATGTTGTTCCTACTACTGCAACAAGTATCTATCTTCATTATTATATGGCTAATATGCAAGCCCCATCTAGCGAAGCCCAAATCGCTTATAATGCTTATAAAAAGAATGATATTTTAAATAGTGCTTTTGAATTTGATATCCCGGTTTATAATAATATGAACACAACAATTGAAAACAACAATAGTGGGGCTGTCGATTCGGGCGGTTATACTAATCCAAGCAATTCTAGTGCGGCCTCAATTCTTACTTCGGCGGGCTTAAGAGCTTCTGGCAATAATGTTTTAGGCGTAAAACCTAACACTTCTGCGGATACCGTTAAAAATACGATTGAAGCTATAAGTGGCGCCGGAACTGTAGTTATCACTAATGCAAGTGGTAATGCTATTACCAGAGATTTAATTGGCACTGGTTCAAAAATAACTATTACAACTTCTAATGCTACAAGCACTTTTACTGTAATTATTAAAGGTGATACTTCTGGTGATGGTGTAATTAATGCCTTAGATTTATTACAAGTCCAAAAAAGTATTTTAGGTACTTATACGTTAAAAGATATTTATAAACTAGCCGGCGACCCATCTGGAGATGGCGTAGTTAATGCCCTAGATTTACTACAAGTTCAAAAAAGTATTTTAGGTACATATACCATTGTTCAATAAAAAGGAGGATATATATGAAAAAATTAATAT
>CANQHB010000032.1 GCA_947623755.1 uncultured Bacilli bacterium
GCTGTGATAAATTCTTCATTTGCTACATATACTTCTGTACTTTCGGTTTTCTTTCCTATTGTTCCTTCATTTACTTTTTCTAATCCTTCTAGATTACTTATATTACAATCTTCATTTAAATATTGTTTTCCATTTCTTACTTTTGTTTTCTTTTCACATGTTGCACTTACCTCTTTTTGTTCATTTGATTTATATACTGTATATTTTAATTCTGCATTTAATCCATTACTTCCGTTCCATATGATATTATATGGTATTAAGACATTATCGCCTGTTGCGGTTCCAACAATTATTGATACTGTTTTATGTCCTGGATATATACTTTCATCATTAAAAGTTAACTCACCTTCTATGGTAAAGGTTGCTCTATTTAAGGTTGCCACTGTTCCTTTGGTTGTGGCTCCTTCACCTGTAAACAATGTTTTTCCTAAAAAGTAAGCTAAAGATATTCCTATACCTAATAGAAGTACAGACACTATTATTACTAATTTCTTATTCTTTTTCATTATTCTGTTACCTCCACTATATAAGGATTTTCCTTAGTTCCCCATTCGGCTTGATTATTACTAGGTTCAAATAAAGTATTAGATTTTAAATTGATTGCTGGACGCGCGCCAGGAGTAGCGTAATTTACATCACTGCTGGCAATGTAGCCATTATTACCCACATAGAACACGTCAGCATAACCGTTGGTGCTCATGTAACGCGGAGTCATTGTCCAATACCACTCTCCTGTATATAACCAATATCCTGTATTGCTTTGATTTCCAAATCCTCCAGCTAGTATTACTTCATCCATCGTTATTTGACCTACTGGATAATATAAAGCTTGATTCCCTTGACTTGCATGTCCTTTCCATGTGTAATAATCTCTTTGATAATCTGCATTATTTTCATAACCTTCTTCATTACTACTACACCTCAAATCTGGATACTGTTTATCTGTTTTCCAATTTCCAGTTGTCTGAAACGTTTTATAAAATCCTTTATATGCTGTAACAATCTTACTTGTTCCTCTTACTCCACTTGTTGGTTCGCTTGTCCACCATTCTCGATATTTACTGCTTATCTGCCTATTATTGCAAAAGCCTGCGTTTTCATCGATATATGTTATATACTCAGCATCGTCTAACTTGGTATTATTTGTAAACCAATTTTCTGTTGCAGTTGCTATACTGCTCGGTGTTGAATTAGAATGAGTAGCACTAAAATTATTTCCGCCTTTTGTTCCATAATAATAACCTACGTAAGTATTATCATCATTCCCAGTATTATATGCTTGACTATTTAAGGCATTCATTCCATTACCAGTCACAGATAATCCTTCTCCAGCATAAATTAATCTTATACTCCCATCTCCATTTATCCGAATTATTCGCCACCATATATCTTGTCCATTAGCTGTTTGTCCAAACTTGACCCAATTATTATTTGTTATCCCTCTAAAATAATAACTTTCACCAGTGTCATCTGGAGCACTACATATTAATTTTTTGGTATCTTCAATTCCTGTTACTGTTACTTGGCCATCTTCAACTGTTGGACAGTCTTCTTTAGAGACTTCTAAATTAAAATATGATAGGACTTCCTCTGCAGTTTTCTTTCTATCAAAATATAAATAACAGGCTGTATTTTTGGTTGTTAAATTATTTATTTTTAGTTTACCATTTTCCCATGTTGGCTCGGCATTATTACTACATATACTTTTTTTACTATTAAAATCATATCCCGAAGGAATATCATCAACTTTTGTATATGTTCCATCTTTTTCTTGCTTCATAAAAGCAATAGTATTACCTTCTTGTATATGTTCTTCTACTGTTTTATAAGTATTATTTGGCTTATTTATAAATATTATTGATATAACTAAACCCATAATTATTAATACTAATCCAACTTTTATTCTTTTCATATACCCATCTTTCCTTTACACTAGAAATTTCTACTTTATATTAAAATTATAATATCTGTTATTTTAAAAGTCAACAAAAAACTCATTTATAGTGTATATTTTATTATTAATAGGTATATTTAATTTACACAAACAAAATGAGAAAATTAATTAAGGAGTAAAAATAATATGGAAAGAAATATGGATTATGACCGCTATATCTATGAAGTTGTAAGCAAAAATGTTAAATATTATAGATTAAATAATAAGAGTGCATATGCTGACGAATATGGAAAAATTACTCAAGCTAGACTAGCTGAATTATGTGACGTTAGTCCCGGATTAATTGCTAGCATAGAATCTAAAAAAACATTTCAAACATTCAGTATTGCTATTCTTTATAGAATTGCTAGAGTCTTAAACATTGATATTAAAGAATTTTTTAATGAACGATAACTAAAAATTAACTAGTGCAAACTAGTTATTTTTATATATTGATTATAAAAAAGACGCTTTTAGCGTCACATAAATTAAGCTTTATATTGCTTAATTTTATCAATTATTTTATAAACATTAGAATGTGGATTCACTTCTATAATATCTTGTTGTTCCTTTTCAGCTTTCATACTTACTTTTTTCGCATAATCATAAGCTTTATTAATATTTTTATTTATAATTGGATACATATTCATGCTTTCAATATATTTTCCTTTAGTAACATTTATCATTTCTTTTTTTACTTCTTGACTACTACTAAATTTTAATCCTTTTTGTTTATAATGCATTAAATACCAAATTTCAAAAGTTGGTGAAGACGTAATAATATTTATATTATTCTTTTCACAAATTTTTTTAATATTTTTAATTTCCATTATCCTACTTAAATCTAAGTCTGTATCAATAACTAAAAATATTGTGCATTCATCTTCTGATTTTATATCTTCATTATTAATATATTTAATTAAATCTTTAACCATCCCACTAGGATCAGTACTATTACCTGTAGAAAATTGAATTCTTAAATTTCTATCTCTAAAATTATTAAAATATATTTTTTCTGAAGTCTTATTTCCCCCTTCTGAACATATAACAATTAATGGCTTTCTTTTGTTTATTCTATATTGTCGTCTGCCCATAAACTTATGTCATTTATAAATGGAATAGCTCCATATCTTCCGTTTATATAACCTTTCTGAATATTCTCATCTTTTCTAACTGAAAAAGAATCTAAAGGATAAAAGTCTGTTACCCCATTATTAGTATTTTTTTCAACAAACCAAATCTGATCTCTTCGAAGTAAATTTAGATTTAATAAATTAATTGCATGAGTAGTAAATATTAATTGACTATTTGCTTTATTTAAACTAGAATTATTAAAAATTTTTATTAAATATTCTACTAGTGATGGATGTAAACTTTTTTCTAACTCATCTACCACAATAACTTTCCCTTTTTCAAAAGCTCTTTTTAAAATAGGCGCTAAAGAAAATAATATTTTAGTCCCCGATGATTCATCATCCATGTTTAACACATAATTACTTTTTTTATTATTTTCGTCTTTAAACTCATGAATTGTTTCTATTTTAATACTAGAAATTTTAGGTATATTATTTCTCATTACTGGTGGAATTAACATATCTACCATATTATTATCCATATCTTTTTCTTCATATTGGACTTTAAAATCATTAATAATAATATCGGCTTCTCTTAATAATTTAAGAGTAAATTCCTTTAATTCTTGATCTTCATTACTTAACAACACTAAGTCTTCTTTTAAAATAGAATCAAAAGAATCATAAGTATCAATAGCATTCATAAACCACATATAAGCGTCTTTAGTCTTATCATAATTCCAATTTGACGCGGTGGCTAAAAATAATTTATTATCCGGATTTTTAGTTTCAATTGATCTTAAATTATTTTCATCGGCTAGTAAAAATTTATATTCGTTAGTATTTTTTCTAGCAAAAATTGTTGTCGGTTTTTGACTATAAAATGCCTCCAATGATTCACTAATAATCTTATCAAATGTAGTCGCATAAGTATACTTATATTTTATCTTATTAGTAACAAAAACAAATTCAAATTCTGTAGGTTCTTTCTTACTATGATTATCAAATAAAAATGGATTTATAAAATTCCATTTACCTCCCACCGGAATAACATTAGAATTTCTAACCATCATTATTGCACAACTAAAAGCTTTAATTAAATTTGTTTTCCCTGAAGCATTAGCCCCATAAATAGCGCATGTTTTTAATACTTCCAAATCATTAAGTTTAACATAATTATTAGCAATTTCATTTCCTTTACCTTTTTCCATCGATAAAGTAATTTTATTTTTAAACGATAAAAAATTCTTTACACTAAATTCTAGAAGCATACAAAATCCCCTCCTACTAATATTATACATTATTTTAGCAAAAAGTAAACTTATTATTTTAATTTTTGAATATTTTTCACAAAAATCGTAAAAATAATTATAAATATCCCCTAAAAAAAATGCCCTAAGGCATTTTAATTAGATATTCTAACTTTAACTGTTGAAGATACCACATAATTTATTCTTGGGTCATTATTATCAATCTTAACTTGAACGTCATATTCTCCTGCAGTATATCCCTCTAGGTCTATATAAGCATTAATACTATTTTCTGTAATATTATCTATTACGGATTGGACACCCTTAGCAATAACATTAATACTACTAGTACCTACTATATTGGCTGTAAGTCCACTAGCTAAGTTTTGTTGTGATACTGTTGAAATATTAAGTTCTTTTTGTTTTTCATCTCCAAATGTTACGGTTACACTTGCTTTAGTTTCACTAATACTTCGAACTCCACTTGGCTTACTTATTGTAACATTATATGATTTAGTTCCATTAGCACCCTGTCCATCAACATTTATTGTAACCGGTACAGAAGTAATTCCACTAATAGTTTCTTCATCACCATATATTGTCACAGAATGATTATTACTATTATTAATTAAGATAGAAGCAATCGCTTTTCCTGTTACTAAATTACCTGTTGTAAGTACCCTAATTGGTACACTCTTAGAATATGTATCTAAGGTTATTTTCGCCGTTAATGTAGTCGGTACTATCTCAATATCTTTAATAATATTTCCTTTACTATCATAAGCAAGAAGTGGAATATTATCTATATCATAAGTTCCGGCGTCATTTAAGCTATTATCTCTTAAATCAATTAAAGCTTTTACGGTTGCAATATTATTAAGGGAATCTTGACTACCTTTAACCACTACTTCACTCTTTGATAATTCTACACTCTCAACACTTAATCTTTCATTTAAATAATCAACATTTACTAAATCATAGTCAATAGTTCTCGTAACACTTATCTTATCTTTAATTGTTACGGATACATAAGAAGGGTCAAGTTTATAATTTATAGAATCAATTGATTTGGTATAAGATAAATATACTCGGTAAGCTTGATTTCTTGCTTTATAATCTGATAAATCTAAAATAACCATATTTGTTCCTAATTGTTTAGCTAAATAAATGTCACTTTTTCTCCCAATTAATACGATATCTACAGTCTCAGGAATTCCCTCAACTACATAAGCTTCTTCATTATAATTAGCTTTTACTGGTACATTGGTTAAAACCTCCGCTTCCGATTCTACTAACGTAATAACTCTTGAATCTATTAATAAAAACATAACCACTGCTAATATTAATGATACATATATAATAAAATTAGGTCTACTAATAATATAATCTAATTTTAAATTATGCGCTTTTAAATATTCACTAATTCTAAATATTATTCTACTAATTGGGGTAACAATAATTTTATCTATAACTCGATAAATACTTAAAAATATTTTTTTAAATAAATTTATTATAGCCTTCATTATTCTTCACCTTCACTATCTTTATTCTCTGCTTCATAGAATACTTCTGGACGTGGATTTAAAGAATCAATTAATAACATTCTAAATTCATCTAAAGTTAGATTATAATTAATTTCCCCATCAACGGCAATACTAAGTCTTCCACTTTCTTCTGATACAACTAAAGCAATGGCATCACTTTCCTCAGCAATTCCTAAGGCTGCTCTATGTCTTGTCCCTAATCTCTTCGAAATATTACTACTTAAACTTGTTTTAAATACGGCCCCCGCAACCGTAAGTCTATCTCCCTGTATAATTACTCCCCCATCATGTAAAGGCCCATTTGGGAAAAATATTGTTTCTAATAAATCACTTGATAAATCTGCATATATCTTGGTCGCTGGTTCAATATATTCTTGTAATGATATTTCTCTTTCAATAACTATTAAAGCCCCTATTCTATTTCTTTTAAAATATTCAATTGCTTTCATAATTTCATAAACTACTTTTTCTCTTTCATCAATAGTAAGTATCTTATGTCTTCCTAAAAGTTGGGTTCTTCCAATTGATTCTAAAACACTTCTAATTTCCGGTTGAAATATCACAATTATTGCTAATGGTCCCCATTCTAAACAATACTGTAAAATAATTCCTACTGTATATAAATTTAAAACATCACTTAATAATTTTATTAATAAAATTAAAATAACGCCTTTAAATATTAAAACCATTTTTATATTATTCTTTATATTTTTTAAAATAAAATAAAATACGAGCCAAACTACACCAATATCGATGATTTTCGTAATGACTTCCCATATCATACTTAATGTCATTTCTTCACTCTTCCTTTTTGCTTTTCTATTATATCAAAAAAAGGGATTTTATTCCATAGTTTTTAAGCGATTTCAACTTGAGCTTTAAACATTCTTGTCAAAACTGCAATAGCATCACTATCAATCACTTTTGTAACATAGGTTTCAAATCCGCTCACATATTCTTCTAATATTATTACGTTTTTAGGGTCGACTTCTCTATTTTGATTTAACCCCATCGCTAGAAAATACTTTTTACCATGATACATTGCTTCATTTAACACAATATATTCTTCTTTATTTTCTAAAACTATAATTGAATTTGTTTTAAGTCCCATTTTATTTTCCTCCAGCTTCCGTTTTAACAGTTTCTACCGGAATGATTTCCACTACTTTAAGTCTTTCTGGTTCTTCTTTCTTTTCTTCTCTTAAAACTTCAGTTTCTAGTTTTTCTTGAATATTAGTATCTTCATGCTTCATTGTTGAAAGTATCATATCTATTTCATCGAATATCTCATCCGGTGTCTTTGTAAATTTCTGTCTATTCTTAATATCTTTAATTTCTTCATTTAAAGCTTTTAACTTTTCTTTATCTTCTTCTTCTTCTCTTAAATCTTTAGTATTAAAATCCATTAACGTAAGTTTATTAAGTTTGGTTAATTCTTGTTCTAATTTCTCATTAGCTTCTTTTTTATTTTGAATTATTTTACTATCTTCTTTAGTAATTTCTATTTTACCAATTAAATCATCTTTATAATTAGTAAGTATTTCATTTAAGATATCTCTTTCTTTTTCTTTTTTACTAACGACACTTTCCAAATTAGCTTTAACTCTAGTTGGTTTATCTTTATCTTTAATTAAAGTATGATATTCTGTAATCTTTTTTTCTAAAGCTAAAAGTTCTTTTTCTAAATCGGTAATTCTAACCCCCAAATTACTATTTACAAACTCATCTGTTTCTTTTATTTTATTTTCATATTCTGCAATAACTTTCTGATTATTTTTGATTTCTTCTTTAATATAAGTTATTCTTTTACTTATCTCTCCACTATTTGCCTCTTCATAATTTTTATTATCAATTAAGGAAGCAAGTTCATCTCTTAAAGCCTCTTTTTTCTCTAACTCTTCATCTAAAACACTTCCTGATGAAATATCCATATAAGGTTTAGCTTTAACAATTGTTACTAACTCTTTAATTTTATTTACGGCACTTGTAATATCACTATTAATTAGGAATTCTTTGGCATCGGCCCCAATCATATTCGCATCAGTTAGTAATTCAATTTTTCTTTTCTCTAACTTATCTAAATCATTCATTAATTTATCTAACTGTTCTTCATCTTGCTTTTTTAAGTCTTCATCAATATACGCATTAGGATTATCTAAATTATCCATAATATCATTTAATCGTAATTTTTCTTGTTCTAATTTCTCTGTTAATTCTTTTAAAGCTTGATTATTCAATTCTAATTCTTTTAATATTTCTTCATATAAACTATTTTTACTTTCAAGTTCTTCATTTAATTCTTGAACATTATCTTGTTCTTTTTTAAGTAAATTTTTATAGTATTCATTATCTTTACTACTCTTAACTTTTTCCGAAATGGTATCTACATATTTTATATTAGCTTCTAATTTTTCTTTTAAAGTTGTAATATCTTTATAAACCCTTTTTTCTCTCGTTTTTACTTCTTCCAAAGTATTTTTAATATCTTTTACTTTTCTATTTAGGCGATTAATTTTATTTTTTAAACTAATCTCAATATTTTTATCTACTAATTCGTTAGACGCATTAAAATACCGAGAATCAACCATTAAACTTTTTAAATCCTCAATTTCATTTCTTTTATTCTTGATATTTCTATTTATATTAATAAGTTCTGTATTAACTTCATCGATATTTAAAGACGAATTAGCCATATTAATTAAGGTATCTATACTATTAAATACTTCTGTATTCATCACTAATCACCTAAACCTTTTCTATTCTAAATATAATACTACCATAATTATTAAGTTTTTGCAAG
>CANQHB010000033.1 GCA_947623755.1 uncultured Bacilli bacterium
AATGAAGAAGAAGTTACCAAATCTAAATGCAATCTAACTAAACATAATAATATTCGCTAAAATTATTTAGCGGATTTTTTTAAATTCTGCAATTCTTTTTCTATATTTTTTACAGCCTCTAATAAAAATTCTACTTCATCTCTTTGATTTTGATTACTTTTCCCATTATTCGCATAATAGCTGCCGCCCATTTTATGTTCCCGACTATTGATATTAATATTACTGTTTTCTAATCTTGCCTCAATCATTTGTTGTTGGGCTGCATTAGTTAAAATAAATTGTCCCACTAATATTAACCAGTTTCCAATGCTATTTTGTTCATTTGCACTGTAATCCCCAACACATGCGGAACCTATTAAAACGGCAATAAAAGAAAACACTTGTGGGTCAATATTCGGAGGAAAATTATTTGAATTAAAAAACATAATCTCCTCCTTATCTATATAATTTTATTCTCTATGTTTGCAAAAACCACAAAAATATACTATAATAAAGATGGTGAAGAAAATTATGCAAATAAATAATGTTGAATTAGCCCAAGTCGCGGTGCGAACCAGTCAGTATCCGACCGATAAACTTCCCGAGTTTCTTTTAGTCGGACGTAGTAATGTTGGCAAATCTAGTTTCATTAATACTTTAATTAATCGTAAAAACTTTGCTTACACGTCTTCTAAGCCGGGAAAAACTCAAACTCTAAACTTTTATTTAATCAATAAATCTTTTTACTTTGTTGATGTCCCTGGCTATGGCTATGCCGCCGTAAGTGGAGAAAGGCAAAAGAAATTTGGTGTCATGATTGAAGACTATATTAAAAGTCGGGAAAACTTAAAATGTGTATTCATGCTAATTGATTATCGTCATAAACCTACCGAAGATGATTGCCTTATGTATGAATTTCTAAAATTCTATAATCTCAATATTAAAATTATTGCGACTAAATATGATAAGGTAAAAAAAAGCAATCGAGATAAACAAAATAAACTTATTAAAGATACATTAAAACTAAAAGAGGAGGAGGAGTTCATTACTTTTTCAACGGTCTCTAAAAAAGGTAAAGATGAAGTATATGAACTTATAAATAATTTAATATGATAGCTAAAAATTTTGCCAAAACACTCGTTGATGATTATGTTGTTTTTGATTTAGAAACCACCGGTTTTTATCCTGATTCCTGTGAAATAATTGAAATCGGGGCTTTAAAATACAAAAATAATACGTTAGTTGACGAATTTAATGTCTTAATAAAACCTAGTACTCCAATTCCTGATACTATTACCAGTATTACCGGTATTACCAATGAAATGGTCTCTACCGCGGAATCTATAAATACGGTTTTACCTAAATTTCTTGACTTTATTGAAGATTTAACTTTAATTGCTCATAATTCCGGTTTTGATTTATCTTTCCTTGAGCAAAACATTCAAAATCAAAATTTACCGATGATTACCAACCAAAATATTGATACGGTCTATTTATCTCGCAAATATTTAAAAACTTTAAATTTAGAAAACAACAAATTAGAAACCTTAAAAAAATATTTTAATCTTGATTTTGGTTCCCATCGTAGTCTTGAAGATTGCAAAACCACGAACTATGTTTATCAATATTGTAAGAAAGAAGCTTTAGTCCAAAACTAAAGTTTTTTAATTTTGCTATCAATTATCTGTTAACTAATTTAATAATAATTTAAATAATCTTTAACTTGTGCTATTATTATAGTAGGTGTTCATATGCAAATAGATGAAATTAAAGTCGAAATGATGACTAATAAAATCGTAGAATTTTGTAATACTTTTAAAATGTGGCCCAAACAGTATCCCAAAGCCCAAACTTCCCAAGAAAAACTTTCTCATAAACTGGCTCTTTGGCTTCGTAACAACCACTATGATAGTGCTAAATATCCTTTTCGTTATGCCGACGTTTTTATGCCTGATGGCACTAGGGTATCTACTGTTTTAGCGGATTTAGCCCAAAAATATAAAACTCCCACGAGACGTTCTAATGCCTATATCATTAATATTGTGAAAAGTTTATCTAATTATTGCCATATATATAATGAATGGCCCAAACATTACTATAATCCCACCAATGTTAAAGAAGAAGAATCAAACCGTCTTTCTAAATGGTTGAGGGAATCTGGATATTATGAATACTATCATTATGGCCTTCCGTTTAAATATGCCAAAATTATGGATGATAATGTTCTTCTAACTGACCGTCTTAATAATCTCATGGCAAACTACTATGAACCACAAAAAAATACCACTTCCTATGTTTTAGCTCGCACTAGAGATTTAGTTAAATATTGCCGGACTTATAAAAAATGGCCTAACTATTACCGCGAAGTCCAAACTATACAACAAAAAGAAGCTAATTTCTTATATAACTGGTTAGAAAAAAGTCATTATAACCATCCCACTAAACCTTTTAAATATGCCGATGTTACCGATACTTCTGGTCATTCCATAAAGCCTATTTTAGATACTTATTACGCTATTTATGGTAAGAAAACTAAAAATATAGTTTATCCTGATTTAACTACGCTTAATATTTGGCAAGCCCAAAAGTCTTCGGACCCTAGTCTTAAATTATATTACTATATTTTAGAATTATCTAATTATATGTATCAAGATTTTAGTCTCTATGAATATTATCAAAGTTTAATTCTCGATACCATTAAAACCTATAAACTTGATTTAAACTTTAAAGATATCATTGCCGATTTAATGCTAAGTATTAATGAACAAGCTGAAGTTTACTATGATAAATACTTAAAATCAGAACTTGCCTCTAATCCTATTTTAACGAAATTATATAGTTATTTATACAATTATACCTTAGCTATTAATACCGAAATTACAATTGAACGTCAAAAATAACAAAAATCCGCAAATAAATTTTGACAAATGCCTATTTTGTGTTATAATAAGTTTGACAGATTTTAAGTGGGCACAATTTCCCACTTTTATTATTATAATAAAGGAGAGTTATGAAAAAAACATTAGAAGCTTTAGAAACCCAAATTAAAGAGGTTTTATCCCAAGAAAATATTATCGTCGATAGTCTTACTTATGAAAAAAATAGTGGCAATTATAATGTTCTAACTATTACGTTAGATAAAGTCGGAGGTATAGATTTAGACACCATTGTTGCCGCGACTAATATCATAAATCCTATTGTCGATAAATATGACTTTACCGATGATTCTTATATTTTAGACGTTGTATCCAAAGAAAGAGGTGATTTTAATGAATAGTGAAGAGTTCATTAAAGCAGTTAAAAATATTGTAAAAGAAAAAGGAATTAGTGAAGACGTTGTTTTTGAAGGTATGGAACAAGCTTTACTTACAGCCTATAAGAAAAACTTTGATAGTAAAACTAATGCCCGTGTAGAAATTAATAAAGAAACCGGCGAAATTAAAGTTTATTCTTATTTAGTCGTTGTCGATGACGTTGATTATGGTACCGAAACAACAGATGAAGAAGGAAATGTTGTTAAAATACCACCCGCAATTAATCCTGATGCTCAAATTATCTTAGAACAAGCCGAGGAAATGGTCCCTGGGATTAAAGTTGGCGAAACTATCGAATATGAAGTTACTCCTAAAGATTTTGGCCGCGTTGCCGCTTCCACCGCTAAACAAGTTTTAACCCAAAAAATAAGAGAGGCCGAAAAAGAAAGTATTATCGCTGAATTTCAAGATAAAAAAGATGAAATGCTTTTAGGCCTAGTTGCCATGGAAGATAAAAAGAATTACTACATTGATTTTGGTCGGGCTCGGGGTATTCTTCCTCGAACTGAATTAATCCCCGGTGAAACTATTAAAATGGGTTCTAACATTCGGGTATATGTTACCAAAATTGAGAATAATCCTAAAGGACCGCTTATTCTTTTATCGCGCAAACATTATGGTTTTGTAAAACGCTTATTTGAACTTGAAATTCCGGAATTACAAGATGGCACTTTAATAATGCATGCCTGTGTAAGAGAAGCTGGTGTTCGTTCTAAAATTGCGATTTCTTCCACTAATGAACGGATTGATCCAATTGGTACTTGTATTGGGGAAAAAGGTTCAAGAATTGCCAGTATTTTAAAAGAATTAAATGGTGAAAGAGCGGATAAAGATTCCACTGGCGAAAAAGTCGATGTGGTCTTATATAGTGAAAATCCGGAAGAATACATAAAAAATGCTTTAAGCCCTGCTAAAAATGCGATTGTAAGTATTACTGATGAAACTAAAAAAGAAGCTCTAGCTGTGGTTGATGAAAAAGAACTTCCACTAGCTATTGGTAAAGGTGGCAATAATATTCGTCTTGCTAGCCGTCTTACTAAATATAAAATTAATATTAAAACCATGCAAGAAATAAATGAAGAGGGTAATCGTTAACCCTAAGTAAAAAAGAAAGGGGACTACTTATGAGTATTAAAAAAATTCCCATGCGGACTTGTGTTATTACCAAAGAAAAACTCGAAAAAAGAGACTTACTCCGAATTGTAAGAACTCCGGATGGCACGGTAATCGTTGATACCACCGGTAAAAGTAATGGTCGGGGTGCTTACTTAAAAAAAGATATTGCAGTAATAAAAAAAGCCCAAAGTACTAAAATATTAGAGAAAGTTTTAAATGTTTCTATTCCTGATGAAGTATATGAAGAAGCATTAACTAAATGTAAATAAGAAAGGAGAAGCTTATGACAGTCAAAGAATATGCTTTAGATATTAATATTAGTGTTGCCGAAGTAATAAAAAAATGTAATGATTTAGGTATTGAAGTTAAAAATGCCGATGATTTTTTAACGGATGATGACGTAATAATCTTAGATAATGCCATTAATCTTATTACTGAAGATGAATCTTTTGAAGATGAAGATACTATTGATGAGGTCGTGGACGCGATTGTTGAAAGCAGTAATATTACCAAAAATATTAATACCACCGATAAAAAGCAAAAATTAAAAAAGAAAAAAGAAGTGCCAGAAAATAATGATTATTCTCGTTTACGTAAAGAAATGTACAAAAACAAAGACAAATTAATGAAAAATACGAAAGATGAAAATATCATTTTATTTAAAGATGGCATGACGGTGGGGGATTTAGCTCGTGAATTAAATATAAATGGCACGGATATTATTAAAAAATTAATGTCTTTAGGTTTAATGTTATCTTTAAATAATCCTATTGATTTTGAAAATGCCGAAATTATTGCCTTAGAATATAACAAAACTTTAAAACGAGAAGAAACCCAAGACGTTTCGAATTTTGAAGAATATGAAATTATTGATAACGCTGAAGATTTAGTATCTCGTCCACCCATTGTTACGATTATGGGCCATGTTGACCATGGTAAAACTACTCTGTTAGATTATATTCGGGATTCTCATGTTGTTGATACAGAATCAGGTGGTATCACTCAAGCTATTGGAGCTTATCAAATTGAAACTAATGGTAAAAAAATTACTTTCATTGATACTCCAGGCCATGCCGCTTTTACTGAAATGCGCGCTCGGGGAGCTAGTGTAACCGATATCGTAATTATTATTGTGGCCGCCGATGATGGGGTTATGCCTCAAACCAAAGAAGCTGTCGACCATGCTTTAAGTGCTAAAGTTCCTATCATTGTCGCCGTAAATAAAATTGATAAACCTAATGCTAATCCTGATAAAATTCGTACTGAGATGGCTGAAATTAATATTACTCCTGAAGAATGGGGTGGTGATGTCCCATTCATAAATATTTCGGCGCATACTGGAGAAGGTATTGATAAATTATTAGAAACTATCTTAGCAATTAGTGAAGTATCCGATTTAAAAGCTAATCAAAAAAGATATGCCGTGGGTTCTGTAATTGAATCTCGTCAAGATAAAAATATTGGTGGTATTGCTAGCCTTTTAATTCTAAATGGTACCCTTCGTTTAGGCGACCCAATTGTTGTGGGCACCACTTATGGTAAAGTAAGAACAATGAAAAATGACCGGGGCGAAAATATTACGATGGCTTATCCTGGTACACCAGTAGAAATTACCGGCTTAAATGCTAACCCTAGTGCTGGGGATAAATTCATGGCTTTTGAAACCGAAAAAGAAGCCAAAGAAGTCGCTGAAAAAAGAGCTATCCATGAAAAAGAAAACAAATATAAAAAGGATATTGTCACTTTAGACGACTTATTTAGTAAAATTAATGCTGGTCAAAAAGAACTTAACGTTGTTTTAAAAACCGATGTTCGGGGTTCTGAAGAAGCTGTTAAAAATAGTCTTTTAAAAATAAATATTGAAGGCGTTAAAGTAAATGTCATTCGTTCCGGAATTGGTACTATTACCGAAAGTGACGTTGTTTTAGCTAATGCTTCTAATGCTATAATAATTGGCTTTAATGTCAGTCCTTCCGCTTTAACTAAAGAAATGGCTAAAGAATATAATGTTGAAATCCGTACTTATACGATTATCTATAAATGTATTGAAGAAATCGAATTAGCGATGAAAGGTATGTTAGACCCTCTCTATGAAGAAAAAATATTAGGCACTGCCGAAATTCGTAAAATCTTCAAATTTTCGAAAATTGGTAATATTGCCGGTAGTTATGTCACGGATGGCTTAATTAAAAATGGCGCTGAAGCTCGTCTTATTCGGGATGGCGTAATCATCTATACTGGTAAAATAGCCTCTATTCAACGGGAAAAAGATAGTGTAAAAGAAGTCAAAAAAGGTTTTGAATGTGGTATTACTTTTGAAAACTTTAATGATATTAAAGAAAAAGATATTATCGAATGTTTTGAAATGGTCGAGGTGAAACGCTAATGCCTAGCCATAAAATAGCCAAAATAAATAGTGATATGGTGCGAGTAATAAGTGAAATTATCTTTGATACGGCCCGTGATGAACTTTTAAAAACTATTACTATTACGGACGCTCGCGTCTCTAAAGACTTAAGTTATGCCAAAATTTATTTTACTTCTCTAAGTAATTTAGACCGTTCTACTTTAGTAAAAGAAGTAAATGAAGCTAGTTCTTTTATCCGAACAGAAGTTGCCAGTCGTCTTAACTTAAGACATACTCCGGAATTAGAGTTTATTTACGATGAATCTATTGAGTATGCTAGTCGTATTGAAAATATAATTAAAGAAATTCATGAAGACCAATAATGGAATTATTCTTTTAAATAAACCTCAAAGCTATACTTCCCGCGATATCGTAAATATTGTCAGTAAAAAGTTAAAGACTAAAAAAGTCGGGCATACTGGCACTCTTGACCCACTTGCAACCGGTCTACTAGTTATTTGTTATGGCAAATATACAAAACTAGTAAACTATCTTACCATGACTACCAAAACTTATCTTGCCGAAATTAAGCTCGGTATTAAAACCGATACTTTAGATATAACCGGTAAGGTTTTAGAAACCAAGCATGTTTCTTTAGAAGAAGACCAAATCAAAAAAGTTTTAAATTCTTTTCTTGGCGTCTATCACATGGAAGTACCTATCTATTCAGCCGTTAAAGTAAATGGTAAAAAATTATATGAATATGCTCGCTCCGGCCTTAGTATTACTTTACCTACTAAAGACGTGAAAATATATGCAATTGATTTTCTTTCTTATCATGATGATATAATTACTTTTTCGGTAACGGTAGAAAAAGGGACTTATATTCGTAGTTTAATCAAAGATATTTGTCTTAAATTGCACACCATTGGTACTATGTCTAATCTTATTCGCATAAAACAGGGCCCTTTTAATTTAGAAGACGCCTGTAGTCTAGAAGACTTCCAAAATAATAATTATCAAGTTTTAAATATAAGGGACGTCTTACCGTTAAAAGAGTATCCTTTAACTGAGGCTTTAGCTTCTAAAGTTTTAAATGGTAATAAGCTAACTTTACCGGAGACTTCTGAATATTTATTATTTACCCAAGATAATGAAGATATTGCCTTATATAAGAAAGAAGCCAATACTTATTGTTGCTCTATTATGTTTTAAAATTATAGTTTAGCTATAATTTTTTTATAAAAGGTTGTGTTAAACATTATGACTGATAGTGGTACTCGGCATAAGCAATATTTAAATCAATAGGCATTTTAGAT
>CANQHB010000034.1 GCA_947623755.1 uncultured Bacilli bacterium
AAAAGGCTTATATTTCAATAAATATAAACCTATCTAAATCATTATAGTCTTGATAGATAGAAAGTTTACAATGAGGAAAATAGTTTAAAGCTATTTTTTTTATGCTCGAAGCTTGGGTAGAACCTATTTCAAAGATAATAGAACCATGAGGATTTAAAATTTCTGGGGCAATACTTAAAATACGTTCATAGAAAGCTAAGCCTTCATTATCAGCATATAAAGCGAGGGATGGCTCATACTTAGTCTCAGGACTAACATACTCCTCTTTAGTAACATAAGGGGGATTAGATATAAGGCAATCATATTTAGAATTAGGAATTTCGTTTAAAATATCTAATTTAAAGAAGTTTATCGGCGTATTATTAGAAGTAGCACTACTTTTAGCAAGAAGAAGAGCTTCATCACTTATATCACAGGCTGCGATATCGATATCTAAATGTTTTTTTAAGGCAATGGCAATACAACCGGAACCGGTTCCGATATCCAGGAGATTATGATAGTTTTTAGTTTTTAAAAATGAAAGAGCTTTTTCGACTAGTAATTCGGTTTCAAAACGAGGAATTAAAACATGTTTATTAACATTTATTTTGGCATTATAAAAGTCAACATAGCCAATTAAATACTGAATAGGATAGTTTTCAGATAGTTTTTTTTGGGCATAATCAAAATTATCATGGTAGATTTTTTGTAAGAGTAAGTAATCAGCTTTACCAATATTATTCAAAGTTTTCGCCTGCTAACTTAAGTCTTATATCTTCAGTAATTAAAGCTTCAATAATTGGTTCTAAATCGCCGTCCATAACTTTATCTAAATTCATGATAGAGAAATTAATTCGATGGTCGGTAACGCGATTTTGCGGATAGTTGTAAGTTCTAATTTTTTCACTTCGGTCACCAGTTCCGATTTTGCTTTTCCGAGTAGCGCCTAGTTCTTGTTCTTCTTTAGAGCGGATAGCGTCTTGAATTTTAATTTTTAATAAATTCATGGCCCGGTCACGGTTTTTAAGTTGGCTACGTTCAGTTTGACAAGTTACCACAACACCGGTTGGAATATGGGTAAGTCTTACGGCAGAATTAGAGGTATTAACAGATTGGCCTCCGGCGCCACTAGAGTGGTAAACATCCATTTTAATATCACTTTCTTTAATATCAATATTAGCAGTTTCTACTTCAGGCATAACTAAGACAGTGGCGGTGGAAGTATGAACTCGTCCTTGGGTTTCGGTAACGGGAACTCTTTGAACGCGGTGGGAACCACTTTCGTATTTGAGTTTTTTATAAACGTCGTCGCCTTTAATCATGATTTCAACTTGGGAATATCCCCCACTAGTACCTTCGATGGCATGCAATTCTTCAATTTTCCAGTTGTTTTTTTCAGCATAATAGGTATACATTCGATATAAATCGCCAGCGAAGATATTAGCTTCATCACCTCCGGCGGCGCCTCTTATTTCCATAATAACATTTTTGCCATCATTTTCGTCTTTAGGAATTAATAAGATTTCTAATTCATGAGTAATTGCTTCAAGTCGGTCTTTTAATTCGCTTGCTTCTATTTCGGCCATTTCTTTTAATTCGGGGTCTTTCATTAAAGTTTTGGCTTCTTCTAAAGATTTAGCAGTGTCTTCATATTCTTGATACTTTTTAACTGTTTCTTCTAAGTCACTAGCTTCTTTAGATAATGACTTTAATTTATTATAATCACTTATTATTTCCGGATTAGCTAAATTGGTTTGTAATTCATCATATTTGTTTTTGATTACTTCTAAGCGTTCAAACATATAAATTGTCCTTTCTTTTTATAATTATAACAGAAGACTTATAAAAAAACAAACATTAACTGTTTGTTTCCTCTTCATCGACGTTAATGACCATAAAATCGTCTAAGTCATCATCGGGAAGGTCATCATCGGCTTCAGCGTCATAGAAGATATCATCTTCATCTTCGGAATCAATATCTTCCTCTATATTGTCTTCTTCGTCTTCTTCAACTTCATTTTGAAGCATATCATCATCGTCTTCATCATCGACAATAACTTTAGGATTGTGAAGTTCTTTTAAATCCCAAGAGCCATCTTCTAACATGATAAATCTTTTATCAGTAGTTAATAATTCAAAAAAGTCGGCAATTTTATCTTCGTATTCTTTTTCATTTAAAGAAAGAGCATCACATACTTTTTGAAATAAGACGTTTATTTTCATTTTAGTTTTTTCTTCGCTTAAAATAAGATAAGCAATATCATCATAATTCATAGTTTCTAATTCTTCGGGGGTAATGTCAGTTAGTTTCATAATTTAAGTCTCCTTTATAATACTAAAACATTATATGTTAGAAATTAAAAATAGGTAAGTGCATTTCTAACTTTTGTAATTGTAATATTATTTTATATATTTGTCAATCTTAATTTACATTTTTTCGGGAATATTTATACCTAAAATATTAAGAAGATAAGAATTGTTATCATAAATGATTTTAGTTAGGGCTAACCATGAAGATTTAGTCGCTTCATTTTCTTCCGTTAAAACCTTATTTTCAGAGTAAAAATTGTTATATAAATTGGTTATTTTATAAAGATATTCACAAATTTCATTTAAAGAACGATTTTCATAACTTCTTTTAATAATCCGTTTTAAATCTAACATGGCAAGAATTATCTTTTTTTCGGTATCCGTACTAATTTTACTTATTTCTTGATAAGAAAGATTATTTGCTTCGGCTTTATTTAAAAGGGATTTCATTCGGACGGTTGAATATAAAAGATAAGTGCCAGTTTTACCATTTAGGTCGGTAAATTTATCGATATCAAAGTTATAATCGGTGGTACGATAAGGAAGTAAATCAGCATACTTAATGGCCGCGACTGCGATAGTTTTGGCAATAGCGAAACGATTTTCGGTAATAGTAGGAAGCATGCGTTTTTCACAAGCTTGAGTAACATTATCTAAAAGAGTTTTAAGAGGCATTACTCCACCATCGCGAGTTTTAAAAGGTTTGCCATCAGGTCCATTCATCGTTCCAAAGCCATTAAAGACAAGTTTTATATCATCATTAGTTATGGCACTTTTATTACTAGCTCGAAATACTTGGGTAAAATGAAGTTCTTGTCTTTTATCTGTTAAATACCATATTTCATCAAGTTTAAATTTATGAGTTCGTTCCCAAATAGCCGCGAGGTCCGTTGCTTCGTAAGAGACTGCCCCATTACTTTTAACTAAGATAAGCGGAGGCATTTCTTTATTATCATTCGGCATTTTAACTGAGATTATTTGGGCCCCATTACTTTCTTCAATAACATTCTTATCATATAAATATGCAAACATTTCATCCATGTAAGCAAAGTTATCAGATTCACCTTCCCAGAGGTCAAAAGAAACATTTAAGTCTTGGTAGAGTTTTTTTACTTCATTAATACTTACTTCGACGATTTTTTGCCATAAAGCATAGTAACCGGGGTGTTTATTTTGAAGTTCATAATTGATTTTACGAGCTTCTTCCATGATATTTTCGTCTTCTTTAGCTTTAGAAGTCGCAATTGGATATAATTCGAGTAAATCTTCATTAGTGATAGTAAAATCAACCGGTTCACCATGATAATCGCTTTTAAAATAAGGAAGGTCAGGGTATCTGGTTTTAATTTCTAAAATAACCATACCCATAGGACGACCCCAATCACCTAAGTGAACGTCACAAATAGTATGACAGCCAATCGCGTTACATAATCTTTTTAGGGCTTCACCAATATTAGCACTTCTTAGGTGGCCAACATGAAGAATTTTGGCAACGTTAGGACCACCATAGTCTAAAAAGATAGTTTTATGGATATCTTGCTTATAATTGATAGTAATATCTTTTAGAGAAGCATTCATAAAATCGATTAAAAATTTATCACTAAAACTTATATTAATAAAACCAGGGCCGGCAATGTTAAGGCTTTTAAATTCGGGATAATTTTCGAGTTTAGTTACAAGCTTTTCGGCTAATTCGATAGGATTTAGGCCATTTTTTTTGGCAATAGGCATAATACCATTATATTGGTAGTCGCCTAGTTCGGGCCGATTAGAGGGATTAATTGTAACAGGTTCATGAAAGCCTAAACTAGCTAAGTTATCGGCAATAATTTGTTCAATTTCACTAATTTTGTAATTCATTTATTTCACTTCCTAGCGTTATTTCTATTTTAATATTATTAGCAGTTGAAGCTAATTTATAAGTGATAGTAATTAAGTCATCTTGAATTAAATAATTTAGTTCTTCTAAGGGTAATTCTAAAGTATTATTTAAATCTTTTAAGTAAAGGTAACATTTGTTTTGGGATATTTTTAAAATAGATTCATTGTTTTCTTTAGTAAAGCTGAAGGGTTTTAAATTAATTTTAATGGTGTCATTATCGGTATGAAAAATAAGAATATTATCTTCTAATAGAGCGGAAGTAGTATTTTTTAAAATTAAATTATCACCTTCATAAGTACTTATATTGATATATCGATTCATAATAAACTCCATTACATGTTAGATTATACTAAAGATAAAAGTTATTTACAAGAAAAAAGATTATATTTTTAGATTTTTAAAACATATTAATATTGGGTGAATTTTAGAGTGAAGCCACTTCGATTTTTAATTAAGTTAAGTATTTTTGGTTTTATTTCGTTTATTATTGTAATAGTGGGTTTATATACTTATGCTTTTTTAAGCCCTAAATTAGAGCTTAGAACCGCAGGACAATATTATATATATGATAAAGATGATAGTCTTTTATATCAGGGTTCTAGTGCTAGTAAATGGGTAGATTTAGAAGATATAAATTATAATTTAATTAATGCGGTAATAAGTATTGAAGATAAAAACTTTTATAAACACCATGGTTTTGATTATTTAAGAATAGCTAAGGCTATGTATACAAATATTAAGAACAAGAAGATAACGCAGGGGGCCTCGACTATATCGCAACAATATATTAAAAATATGTATTTAGATTTTGCTTCAACTTGGGGAAGAAAAATTGAAGAGGCTTTTTTAACTTTGGAACTAGAAGTGAATTATTCGAAAGATGAAATATTAGAAGGGTATTTAAATACCATTAATTATGGGCAGGGGAATTTAGGAATTG
The DNA here is from genome assembly GCA_947623755.1 of uncultured Bacilli bacterium. Classification (GTDB taxonomy): domain Bacteria; phylum Bacillota_I; class Bacilli_A; order RF39; family UBA660; genus Caccenecus. Next base: position 5,112 of record CANQHB010000034.1, read on the forward strand.
CGAATGCAAGTAGATATTATTTTAATAAGAAGCCAATTGATTTAACGCTCGAGGAAGCTTTAATTTTAGCAGGTATTCCGAATAGTCCTAGTAATTATAATCCGGTTGCAAATTATGATTTAGCTATTAAAAGAGCGAAAATTGTAGGTCAAGCGATGGTTAATAATGGGTATATTACTGAAGAACAGCTAGAAGGGTTATTTAAAGAGGAAATACCTATTTATGGGAAATCTAGTGAAGAGAATTTAGATATGCTTATGTATTATCAAGACGCGGTAATGCAGGAAGTAAAAAATATTAAAACTATTCCAAAAGAATTAGTGCAGGCTGGGGGAATAAAAATTTATACTTACTTAGATTTAGAGGCTCAAGAAGCGTTAGAAAAAAATATTGTAAAAAATATGGGGAATGCCGATTTACAGTCAGCAAGTGTCGTAATTGACCCTAAAACTGGTGGGGTAATTGCCTTATCTGGGGGTGTAAATTATGCCAAAAGTGAATATAATAGGGCAATTGTTAGTACAAGACAAATAGGTTCGACGATGAAACCATTTTTATATTATGGGGCCTTAGAAGAAGGAATGACAGCCTCATCAACTTTTAATAGTCAATATACAACGTTTTCTTTAAGTAATGGAAAAGTATATTCGCCTAAGAATTATGGGTCAATATATGCCAATAAACCAATTACGATGGCAGAAGCTATTGCAGTATCAGATAATGTCTTTGCGGTTAAAACTAATATGTTTTTAGGACCAGAAAAATTGGTGGAGACAGCTAAAAAAGTGGGAATACAAGCGGAATTAGAGGCGATTCCCTCATTGGCACTCGGAACAAAAGAAATGTCGGTGTTAGATTTAGCGAGAGGATATACCACCTTTGCGACTGGAGGATATAAGATTGAAATAGGACTTATTAGAAGGATTGAGGATAAAGAAGGTAATATTTTGTATGAAAAAGATGATTATAAAGATTTAGTTTTAAATACGAATTATACCTATATTTTAAATGAATTATTAACAGGAACTACGAATAGTCAGTTTTTAGATTATGCAAGACCCACGGCGCTTATGATTGCTTCCCAATTATCCAGAAAATATGCTATTAAAACTGGAACGACGGACACCGATTTTTGGATTGCTGGATATAATCCGGATATTGTGATGGTAACATGGGTAGGGTATGATGATAATAGTAAAGTTAGTAGTGCAAATTCGGCCATATCTAAAAAAATATGGGCTGATACGGTGGAGGATATTTTAAAAGATAAAGAGGCTAGTTGGTATCAAATTCCGGAAAATGTAGTAGGGGTAGTGCTAGACGCGGTAACAGGAAAGCCGACTAATGATACAACGAAAGCAACATTATTTTATTTTTTAAAAGGAACTGAAAATACAAGTTTAGATGGCGAAGCGGTATTTAAAGAAGAAAAGAAAGAAGAACCATTAGAAGAGTGATGGTTCCTTTTATTTTGTTGTAATTATAAAAAAGGGGTAGAGTTAAAACTCTACCATAAAAAGATAATCATATCTTGCCAATATTTGAATAAGAAAAAGCAATATTGGCAAGCATTAATCACTTACTATATAAGGATTAGAAGTTGTTCCTTTATTATCTCCATCAGGATTTTGTAATGTTACGTTATCAGGTTTTAGGTTGATTACTGGACGCACACCAGACGTAGTGCTGCTCACGTAGTAATTGTCCAAGAGGCCATTATCATTTACAGTGAACATGCCAGCATCACCGTCAAATCTAGTTGGAGAAATTGTCCAATATGCTTGCCCTGTATATAACCAATAACTTGTATTGTTTCGACCTCCAAAGCCTCCAGCAAGTATTACTTCATCCATTGTTATTTGACCGATTGGATAATTTAAAGCTTTATTACCTCTGCTTGCATGCTCTTTCCATGTATAATAGTCTCTTTGATAATCCGCATTACTTTCAAAATTATCTGGACTACTACTACATCTTAAATCTGGATATTGCTCAGTTTTTCTCCATGAACCACCACTACTAGTATCAAATGCTTTATAAAATCCTTTATATGCTGTTATAATCTTATTTGTTCCTCGTACTCCACTTGTTGCTTCACTTGTCCACCATTCTTTTGCTGTTTGGCTTATTTGCCTATTATTACAAAAGCCCGCATTTTCATCGATATGCTTTAACTGCGCTGGTTCGTCCAAATTTGTTCCAGTAAACCAGTTTTCTGTTACTCTTGCTATATCGCTTTGTGTAGTATTAGAATGAGTAACACTAAAATCGCTCTCACCTTTTGTTCCGTAATAATAACCTTCATAAGTATTATCATCTCTTGATGTATTATATGCTTGGCTATTTAAAACATTCGTTCCATTACTACTTGGTGCGCTATTGCCTTTTCCAGCATAGATTAATCTTATTGTTCCATCGCCATTTATTCGAATGATTCGCCACCAGATAGATTGTCCATCATTTGTCTGCCCGAACTTTAGCCAATTATTGCTTACAGTTCCTCGGAAAATATAACTTTTTCCATCATCATCAACTGTTTCATATAATCCATTTTGATTCATATTTAAACTAATTGAATCCCCACATCCATTGGTACATGATGGTCCAGTTATAAAATCTCCTAGTGTTCCATTTGATTCTAAACCCAAGTTAGATAAGGTTTTATCTGCTGACGTAATATCAAAGTATAAATAACATTTGGTACCTTTTTTCGTTAAATGTGATATATTTACTTCATTTGCAATATATCCTATTGATATTTTTTCATCTTTTTTGTCTGCTACTTTACATATAGATTTTTCTTTATTTAATGCATATCCTTTTGTTGGTATTTCCTCAATACTTTCATATTTATCTTCTTCAGTATTATATGTATCTTTTTCTTTATACATTGCTATAATATTTAAATCGGCTAGTGAATAATTAACTGTTCCAGTCGCTAACT
>CANQHB010000035.1 GCA_947623755.1 uncultured Bacilli bacterium
ACATTAATTAATCCCCAACTGACATTTATTTATAAATTATATGAAGTTAGTGATGAAATTGTAGCTTATACTAGAAAAACTGAACAAGATAGTTCGAAATCCCGCAGTTTTAGAGAAGTAACTAGAGCTGGACAAAGTGGAATTAACCGAGTTACAGAAGAATATACCGTGACAAATGGCGAAAGAGAACAGGGAGTTGAACCAATTAAGATTGAGACAATTAGAGAAGTAATTGACCAAATAACGACCGTAGGAACACGTAATGATATTTATATTCCACCGGCTCCAGTCGATATAAGTGGTGACTGGGGATGGCCTACCAATAGAGGTTATGTTATTACAAGTAGATGGGGCTGGCGTTGGGGTAAAATGCACCAAGGAATAGATATTTCAGGCGCTGGTAACTTTGGTTCCCCAATATTTGCAGTGGCAGACGGGCGAGTAATTTATGTTTATAATGGCTGCCCAAGTCGCGGTAAAGGATATGGCGACCCTTGTGGTGGAGGCATGGGTAATTCAATAATAATTGAACATGCTAATGGCTTTTATACGCGATATGCCCATCTTACCCAAACTATGAAAGTAAGTGTCGGACAAACAGTTAGTCGAGGTCAACAAATAAGTACTATGGGTAATAGTGGTTCGTCAACAGGAGTGCATTTACATTTTGCGGTGGCTAAAGGTAGTCAAACGGCTTACTTTGACCCAATGAGTTTATACGGAGTGTAATATGAAAGTATGTGTATTGGCGAGTGGTTCAGGGGGTAATTCTACCTATATTGAAACCGATAAATATAAAATATTAATTGATATTGGCAAAAATCGAAAATATATTGTAGATAAACTAGCAGAAATAGGAGTTGAGGCAGGAGATATTGATTATATTTTTATAAGTCATTTACATGATGACCATATTTCGGCGTTAAAAACTTTTATTAAAAAGTATCATCCAACTATAGTTATTTCTAAAGCAATGTTAAAAGAATTAACAGATTTAAAAGAATATGAACATGTGTTAGTTTATGAAGATGAAGTAATATTAGATGGCCTTCAAGTAAAGTGTATTCATTCAAGCCATGATGCGACTGATTCCAGAAATTTTGTCTTAGAAAGTGGAGCTAATTCGGTGGTGTATGTAACGGATACTGGGTATGTTAATCATAAAAATTTTAAATATTTACAAAATAAAGAAGTTTATTTATTTGAAAGTAATCATGATATTGAGAAATTACAGCATGGTTCTTATCCGGATTGGCTAAAGAAAAGAGTCTTATCTGATTATGGACACTTAAGTAATAATGCTAGTAGTGTGTATCTTTCCAAATTAATTGGGGATAAGACTAAAAAAATATATTTAATGCACTTATCAAAAGAAAATAATACCGAAGAATTAGCCTTAAACGAAATTCGTAATGTATTTAAAACTTATGATATAAAGTTTCAAGATATTGCATGTGCTAAGGCTGACCAAATAAGTGAAGTGATTAGTTTATGATAAAGATAATTTGTTTAGGAAAATTAAAAGAAGATTATTTAAATTTACTAGTGGAAGATTATTTAAAAAGAATTTTAAAATATCATAAAATAGAGATGATAGAACTTAAAGATGAAAATGATTTAGGAAAAGAAGCGAGTAATATTGAAAAATATATTGGAGTAAATGATTATGTAGTAACTTTAGAAATAGAAGGAAAAAGTTATACAAGTCTAGAATTTGCTCAAATGCTTGATAAAACATTTATTAATTATAGTACGATAACATTTATTATTGGCTCTTCTTTAGGATTAGATGAAAAAATTAAGAATTTAAGTAATTTAAAATTGTCTTTTTCGAAACTTACTTTTCCGCATGGTTTATTTAGAGGAATATTATTAGAACAAATATATCGGGCATTTAAAATAAATAATCATGAAACATATCATAAATAGGAGGTAAACTTGAATTTAACTAATTTAAATAAAATATTAAGAAATAAATTAATGTCATCTAAAGCAGAGCTAAATTACTTAGAAGAAATGATTAATTTTTATGAAAAAATAAGACAGGATTTTGAAGAAGGTAAAGTTAACAAAAACGGAGCTTTATATTTACAAAGAAAATATCAAATGGATGTTACGAAATATAATTTAGGACAGGCATTAGGAATTATTTTTTCTGGTTTATTTGTAGTGAAAACTCAAAAAGAAAAACAGCAAGAACAAATAGATAAAATTAAATTTATTTTGAATTGTTTAAAGTATAAACAAGTAATTTCGGTGCCTTTAATGGATTATTTAAGAACAATTTTAGCCGAGGAAAATATTGAAAATGTCGACTTAATTAATATAATGGAACAAATTAAAATTCATAATGCTAAGTGTGTTGTTAAAGATAAAAAAATGCAAAGTAAAGATTTATTTTTAATTATTAATATGGTTAATCAAGGTTTTGAAGATATTAAATTAAAAGATAATGCGAATAAAGAAAAATTAGAGATGGTCGCAAAGAAAACAATTAATTTAATTGATTCGATAAGATTAGATGAAGTAAAAAATATGATTAATTTAGATAGTATTTATAGTAGTAAAGATTTAAAGTATCTTTATAGTTTAATATTAAGATATTATCAAGAAAAGATTATTGATTTAATTGAAATTTTAAAACAAGAAGAGTTTTATTTCGATATTGCTATTTTACAAGAAATAAAAGAAGAATATAAAGTTTTATATCAAAAATATATGTTGGTAAGAAATATGTTAGATGGAATAGTAAAAAATGATTATGATGAAGAAATGGACGCCGAAGAAGATTTAGAAGAAATTAAAGATAATAAAGAAATAAAATTATATTATGCAAGTAATAGTGATGAGGCAACAAAATGTTACTTTGTAAAAGATTTAGAAAATATAAGAGAAGAAGCTTTAGCTCATACTTTGATATTATTAGAAGATTTTAAAATGGGAAAGATGAATAAATTTAAAAACTTAGCTAATTTAAAAAGTTTTGGAGAGCTAAAAGATGACCAGATAAGAATTGTTTTAAAAATATTAGATAATAATTGTTATGCCGTAATGGGAGTATTTATTAAGAAAAGTGATAATGATAGAGTACAATATGTAAATATGACTAAAAGGCCAATTTTGAACAATGATGATAATTATAGCTTAGAAGTAGAAAACTATTATAAAGATTATATTCTGCAAAATCAAAGAAAAGGTTCAAGATAAAAACTAAGGAAGTGGAAAAATGATTGGTAATGACTGGGATGAAAAACTAAGAATAATTTGGGAAAGTGAAGGATTTAGAAAATTTTATCATATCGTGGAAGAAGAATATAAGAATAAAACTATTTATCCGCCTAAAGACCATATTTTTGAAGCCTTAAAATTAACAAGTTATAAAGACACAAGAGTCGTAATTGTGGGACAAGACCCATATCATGGGGAAGGAGAGGCTCATGGGCTTTCTTTTTCCGTGCAAAAGGGAGTAAAAGTGCCACCATCTCTTCAAAATATTTATAAAGAACTTTATGATGATTTGGGAATACCACCTAAAAATGATGGGGATTTAACGAATTGGGCTAAAAGTGGCGTATTGCTTCTTAATGCAGTTTTAACGGTCGTCAAAGATACACCGGCTAGTCATCGCAATTTAGGTTGGGAAAGACTTACAGATTATATAATTAGGCTTTTAAATGAAAAAGAAGAACCAGTAGTCTTTATTTTATGGGGAAATTTTGCGAAAGAAAAAGCTCGGTTTATCACAAATCCGAAACATTTAATTTTAACTAGTCCTCATCCTAGTCCTTTTTCCGCAAGATATGGCTTTTTTGGGTCTAAACCTTTTAGTAAAACCAATGAATTTTTAAAAAAGAATGGCTTACCAGAAATAGATTGGAGCCTTTAAAAAAGACGACTATATTTTAAAGTCGTCGATTATTTCATCATCCATATCTTTGCCATCAAAGAATAATTTAATTTTAAAATGATGGATATGAGCAATAACATTAGTGGGGAAACGTCTTATAAGAGCATTTTCTAAACTAGTGTTTTTATTATAGTAATTTTTGGTCGCACATAGTTTTTCATCTAATCTTTTAATTTTTTCAATTTCTTTATTTAAGTCTTCATCTTTATCTAAGTTTAAATCTTCTTGCATTTTTAAAATTAAAGTGAATCCTTCACTGAGTTTGCGGTCCATATCAAAGTTGGAAATATTCATTTTACTTAGTTTTTCATATTCTTTAAAATAATTTTTATCACTTTTCATATGACTTTTTAAAGTGTTACTAATCCGGATTAAAGAATCGTATTTTAAACGAAGGTTTTCATCAATTATGGCCTCGGCTTCGTTTATTTTGGTTTTTAAGTCATTAAGATTATTAAAAGAAATAATGTAGTAAATACCTCCTAAACAAATTATAATTACAATAATTAAAAAGATTGAAAAGAATGTCATAAGTATCACCTACTATAAGTATAACATAAAATAAATAAAAATTAAATTCCAAACTTGACATTATTTTTATTAATGAATATAATTAATATAGAAAAGGAAGGAGAAATTATGGAAGTTTTAAAAAAGTATATTAAGCTAATTGGTTTTATTGGTTGTGCAATAATGATTGTGGGAAATTTTTTACCATTTGTTACTGCTAAGGCTAGTGTGTTAGGAGTACATGCTTCAGAATCTCAAACTTTGTTTACGGGAGAAAATGTAATTTTAGGAATTATTGCATTAGTTATTGAAATAGTACTAATTTTAATGATTAGAGCTGATAAAAAGAAACTTACTTTAATACCAGTAGGAATTATGTTAGTCTTTTTACTTATTTGCAAAAGTTCTTATGCGGAGGCTGACGTAGGATTTGCTAGTGTTAAGTTTGGACTTGGATTTTATGCTATATTAGTTGGTTCTATTATGTGTATTGTTTATGCTTTTGTAAATGGTAATAATGAACCCAAAAAAGTAGCTAATGAGACCAAGTTCTGTCCGAAATGTGGAGCAAAGGTTGCCAAAAGTGCAAAGTTTTGCAATAACTGTGGAGAGGAATGTTAATTAACTAGATTTAATCTAGTTTTTTTAAAGGATGAAGAATATGGTAATTAAAACTTTAGTATTAGGAGAACTTAGAACTAATTGTTATATTGTGGTAAAGGGTGGGGAGTGTTTAATAATAGACCCCGCTAGTGATGCCCCAAAAATTATCGAGGAATGCCAAAATTATAGGGTTGTAGCAATATTGGTTACTCATCATCATTTCGACCATGTTTTAGCGTTAGAAGAATTAGAGGAATATTATCATTTAAAGCATAATGTTTTTAAAGATAAGATGGGGTATCAAGTTATAAAGACACCAGGACATGCTGCGGATTGTTTAACTTTTTATTTTGCCGAAGATAAAGTTATGTTTACAGGCGATTTTATTTTTTATCATACTTGTGGAAGGTGTGATTTGGAAACTTCGAATGAAAAAGATATGCGTCAAAGTTTAGAAATGATGAAAAAATATCCCGATGATATTGTAATTTATCCGGGACATGGAAGTAAAACTAATTTAGGAGAAGAAAAAAAGTTTTTTGATAGTTACTTCGCCTAGAAAAAAGAAAAATGCACAAATTTTAAGTAGGTGCATTTATTTTTTTTTATGAAAAATTTTTTTCAGAATAATCGTGACTGTAATTGATACGTTCTTCAAAAACAACATAATTAAGATAAATCATGCGCAGTAAGTACCATTCGCCAGTTTTAGGGTCGCTCATGATTAAATGGTCACGGCCGGCTTCTTCAATTACGCCATCATATATTTTATCACGCCATTCGTTAGAGTCGGGATAAGAATAGTAGGCTTTTACTTTTTTGCCTTTGTTAAGTCGTAAAATGTTTTCAATGTAACTTTGTTCCATCGGAAGACTAGTCGTGCTAAAATTGATATTACCGGGTGGGCTTTCTAAAGTTGTATTGGTAGGAAAAGTAGGATTACTAAAGAAATTACCATTCATTTTATTTTCACCTCGAAAAAATATATGATATTTTGGAAAGAATTATGTTGACATTTCGCTAAATTAAATTTATTATTTTAATAGAAGGGTAGATAAATAATGAGCTTAAATAAAATACTAGAAATAGCTATGAATAAAAATAGAGTACCAAGGTTTTTATTTATGGTAATAGGGGCTTTTTTGTTGGCACTTAATTATAATTTGTTTTTTGTAAGATATAATATTGTAACGGGAGGAACAAGTGGACTTGCCATAGTATTTCAAGAATGGTTAGGTTGGAATCCGGATATTTTTATTTATGTAGCCAGTATTTTATTGTTAGGAGTTAGTTTTATTTTCTTAGGAAAACAAAAGACTAAAGGAGCGATAATTGGTAGTATTTTGTATCCCTTTTTTATAACTTTTACGAAACCTTTAAGTGATTTGTTAGCTAAGTATTTTGTTTTTGAAGATTTTATTACGATAATTGTGCTTACCAGTATTTTGTATGGTTTTGCTAATGGACTAATATACAAAATGGGGTATAATACTGGGGGTTCCGATATCATAATGAAGATTATCAGTAAATATGGACATATGTCAGAGGGAAAAGCTAATTTTATTAGCAGTATTATGATTTTGGCTTTTGGCGCCGTCGTTTTGGGTGTTCCGGATATAATATATGCAGTAATAGTTATTTATATTTCAAGCATTATTGTCGATAGAATGCTTATTGGTATTTCCAAAAGTAAATTATTTATTATTGAATCAGAAAAATTAGATGAAATTGAAGAAGTGATAATGAATAATTTAAAATTGGGAGTTACGATTCTTAATGCTAAAGGGGGATATTCAAAAAAGAAAAAAGAGGTATTGTTATGTGCGGTGCCAACTAGTGACTACTATCTTTTTAAGGAAATAGTCCTAGCGGTGGATAGTAATGCCTTTGTAATTATAAATGATTGTTACGATTTGGAAAATGGTACAATTAGAACGCAAAGCTTTAGTTTAGGAGACTTCTTTTAAATAAGAAGTTTTTTTATGGAAAAATTTGACAATAATACAATTGTTTGATATAATAATTTTGGAAAGTAAGGGCGGTTTTGATTTATGAAGGAAATAATAATACCAAAAGAAAATATTAAAGATAAAATATATGAAGTAAGAGGAAGGTTAGTAATTTTAGATAGTGACTTAGCTTGCCTTTATCAAATGGAAACGAAAAGAGTAAATGAAACGGTTAAAAATAATTTAGAACGATTTAATAATGATATAACTTTTATTTTAACAAGTGAAGAATTTGATAACTTGAGGTCACAAATATCGACCTCAAGATTAAATAATTATGGAGGAAGAAGATACCTTCCTCGAGTGTTCACAAAAGAAGGAATAAAAATATTTAATTCCATAATAAGAAAAGAAAATAAAGATTTAATATTTAAAAAGATAGAGACTAATTTTCAAATAAAAGAAAATGCAAGTAGGCTTCTAAGTCCTGTAAATACGCGGAAAATTGAGAATTTAATTTATCAAGTAAGAGGCGTTCAAGTAATGTTTGACCAGGATTTAGCTATGCTTTATGAATGTAAAAATGGTACAAAAACTATTAATTTAGCTGTAAAAAGGCACCCAAATAGATTTCCTGAAAGATATTGTTTTCGCTTAACTGAGGAAGAAATTTCCAACTTGAGGTTTCAATTTGAAACCTCAAGTTTAAAAAAATATGGAGGAAGAAGATATAGTCCATATGCTTTTACGGAAGAAGGAGTAATGATGCTTTCATCAGTGTTAAAGACTACTGTTGCAGAGCAAGTAAATTTAGCAATTATGGACGCTTTTGTAATGATGAGGCATTATATATCTGATAGTCTATTAGAACAAAGACATATAAATAATTTAGTTTATAAACATGATGAAGATATTAAGTTATTACAAGAAACCTTAAAAGAATTTAAAAGTAAAGAAGAAATTAATACGGTATATTTTAATGGGGAAATATATGACGCTTATTCTAAATTAGTAGATATAATGAAACT
>CANQHB010000036.1 GCA_947623755.1 uncultured Bacilli bacterium
ATAAAAATTAATCATCTTAAAAAAGTTGACTAACATTTAGAAATTCTTTACAATAAAGAAAAGGAGTCAGAAATTATATTTCTAAGTGATACTTATGCCTAAAACCAAATATCAAGTTGTGATAATAGATTATAACGAATATTACTACACTCAAGATTTAAAACTTACCTCTAATCCTAAAAAGGGGAGTTTTCCTCAAATTACCTCGGTAAAAAGCTTAAATGATTTAGACCGCCAAGAAGGTTTAATTCTAATTATGACAGTAAGTGATATTATCGATTTTTATACGTCTATTGATATTTATAATCCTGACGTTTATGAATTAGACCGTAAATTTCGTCTTAAATTTCGCCATTTTAATTATGTTATTATTATATCTCAAGAAGAATTTAATTATGGTAAAATTCCTTTTTCCAATATTTATGTAGTCTATGCCAATAATTATTTTAATTCTGAGGGCTTAAATCCTTTAATTAACCAGTTATATCAAGAATACCTAAATCTTAAAGAAATAAAGTTGACTAAAACCAGATTAGACCATGTAAAAGCTCTCAAAAATTATTTAATTAAATCTCGCCAAGTATTTTTTTCTACGTCCCAGTTAACTACCAAATTAAATATGAGTCCCAAAATGCTTCAAAGAACTATTAAAGACCTAAATTATCTATACCACAATATTGGTTATGACAAGAAAAAAAGGCTCTGGTATTACATAAAAAGCAACCATAAAAATAAATAAAATTCAAGTAAACTATTGAAAAAATAGTTTATTTTTTTGTCCACCATAAAATGCCAGTTTAACCAAAAAACTAAATATTTGGTATACTGGTAATGTAAAAAGAAGGAGGAGATTAAAATTATAATTGTTAATCTAGAGTTCGTAAAAGAACTTTTAGAGCCCCAAATGAACATTGTGGAGGAATTTCAAGTGTTACGCCAACACCAGCATAATAGGGAGGTGAAACTTTATCTTAAGGCTTTCAAAAAATATCTTAAATCCATTAAAGATAATGAAGAAGCCCCATTTTTACAATACTGCTTTAAAAAGTATTATTGTAATAAGAATATTCCTGAAGTTCCCGTGCCTAATTATTATTATCCTCGGCTTGAATCAGGCCTATTAGATGATTGTAAAAACATTAAGAATGAGGTATATCAAGCCGATAATTTAATATCTAAGCTAACGGTTTTAAAAAATCATCGCCATAATAAAAAGGTTCAGGAGTATGTTTCTTATCTATTAAATTATGCTTGTAAGTATAAGCCTTATTTTAAATATTTACTTGATAAGTATTATTTTGATTTAGACGTTCCCGAGGTTAAACCCACGGCTCAAAGTTTACAAGTAACTTTGCCTATTTTAAGTTTTTATATTAATACCCGATATCCCAAAACTCCCAAGAAATTTAAAGTAGGCGCAGAAGTAGTAATTTTAGAAGGTCCCTTTAAAGACCTTATTGGTAAGGTTAAAGCCTTTGATAGCATAAGTAAATCTTACCAAGTTGAGGTAATCTTATTTGATTGCCCAACCATAATTACTCTTGACCAAACTACGAAATTAAGAAGGAGAAATAAACATGACCGCAAAACAAACTGAATTACATTTGAGTACTAGTTACTCATATAAGGACTTAACCAGTATTATAAGTCCTAAAAATATTATTGATTATGCCACCCATAATAATCTTACTAATCTCTGTATTATTGATTATTGCAGTTGTTCTTCTATTCCTTTAATTGAAGAACTAAAAACTAAGGCCCCCAACCCTAACTTAAAAATAGGGTATGGCCTTAGCCTCAACATTAAATATGATGATTTGTATATACCGACGATTATTTTAGCTAAAAATAATCATGGCTTAAAAAATCTGTACCAAATAGTTACAAAACTAAATGAAGATAAGTGTTATTTTATTACTAAAAAAGATTTCTTACCTTTAAGAGAAGATTTAGTTTTAGGTATATCCCAACTAGACTTATTAAAAGAGTATAATAGTGAGGTTTTAAAATACTATAGTTATGTTGAAATAACACCCGATACCCCCAAGAAAGAAGCTCTAAAAATAAATGAATTTTGCACTCAAAATAATTTATTATTATGCGCTACTTGTAAACCGACTATTTCTAGTTCCAAAGAAGAAAAATATCTAACTTCTCTAAACCATTTAAATAATTATGAACTATCTTTAAAACCTACCTATTTATTGGATACGGCAACTTTACTAGCTACTTTTAAATATTTACCCAACTATCAAGACATTGTTATTAATAATCCTAATTTAATTATGGCCCAAATTTCTAATTATAATCTAGATTTTAACCAGTCCTATATGTATGAAATTAGTGATTCTACTTATTTAAAAAAAGAATGTTATGAAAGAGCGAGTCTTCTTTACTTAGATGATATTCCTAAAAATGTTCAAAAACGTCTCGATACAGAACTGGCTTTAATTAGCAAAAACAACTTAGAGGGAACAATTTATCTTTTAGAAAAACTAATAAAATATGCCGAAAGCCTTCATGCCTATACCTATGTCGGAAGTTATTTTGCTCATTCTTTAATCGCTTATCTTTTAGGTCTCACTCCCATTAATCCCTTAGATTTAAAAGACACTACGTCCATTTTGAATGATTATGAGAAATATGGTTATCACTTTGAAATATTTGTTCCCGATAAAATTATATCCAACTTAAAAAATTATTTACAAAAGCTTTTGCACCAAGATACCCTTTACTATAAAAGCGCTTTATCTAGCTTTAGAACTCAAGATATCACTAAATATTGTGAAGAAAACGCTTTTACCAAAGAAGACTGCCTTAATTTTGAAAATATCGCCCAAGAATTAAAAGTTGGCTTATCTAGGCTTCCGGATACTTACTATCTTATCCCTGAAAATACTCCTCTTGCCGATATTAGTCCTCTTAATATTAATGCCTATGATTCTTCTTTAAAAACCATCGATTTTTCCTACGCTTTAAATAAAATGTTTGTCACTCTAAGATTTCGTCCAACCTCTGATGTAAGCCTACTTTACGATTTAGAAAAATCTACAAATGTTTCTTGCGCCGATATTCCTTTAGATGATATAAAAGTCCTAAAAAACTGTTATGAAAAAGTAATGGATAATAGCGTTTCCGCTTATCCTAGTTATCATCATTACTTCTTATTTAATAATTATGCCCCTAAATTACTAATTGAATTTAAAGAAAACACGCCCGAACCCCAAACTTTAATTGATTTAATTAATCTCAATAACGCCCAAGACGCCAACTGGCTTTCCAAAGTTCTTCGTTACTATTATAATTCTTATTATCGCACTTATTATCCTCAAAAATACTATGAATTATATCTCGATTTCTTAATTACTAATTTTTCTTTATATGACTATTGCTATCCTAAATTTCTTGACCAATTTATCGCTAACTCTCACAGTCTAGCTTCCCTTACTCAAAAAGAAGAAGGGTACCGCGCCTTAACTTTAACTATCATGAAATCTATCTTAGATTTAGGCTATATTGATATTCTAAAAAATCTTTCTAACCATGTTGTAAATAATCCCACCACTCTTAAAGAGTTAAAATCCTCAATCTTAAGTCATAAAATAACAATTATTAATAATAATCACAAATCCTCAACCAGTCTTATCTTAACTCTAATTAATCTTTTTGCCCTAAAAGATAACTATAAAATGTATTGTGATTTTTTAACCAAGCTAAATAGTGACTATTATAATCGCAAATTAATAAGCCTTCTAAGTGACCTTGATTTTAGTGTAATAACCAAGTATTTTTATCCTTATACCGAATATGGCAAAACCATTGCAAAAATATCTCCCGCTAAAATTAGCAAAGCCATTAATCAAATTAAAACCAGTCCCATCTATTTTCGCAGTAATAATCCTTTTGATGACGTTGATTATGCCGATTATTTATTTAGTGATACCTTTGAAGCTAACCTAATCCTTATTGACAATTTAAAAACTTTCTTAGAAAAAACTAAATATTCCTTAGAAGAAATAATCTCCCTTATTAAATCTACTAGTCCTAATACTCATATAATTATTATTAATAAATCCGATTATATTATCCCTAAGTCTTTAGCTAAAGAATCTTTTATTATTAATTCCCACTTTGCTAATTTAACTCCCCGCAAACTATCCTTTACTTTTCCTAATAATTCTGAAATTACCCTTAACTTAACCCCAAATAATGAAATTATCTAAAAGAAATTAACTTCTTATGGTATAATTAAATAAAATGAAGGAGAAACCCAAAATGAATCAATTAGACCTCTTAATTAAAAGCTTATTTCATCATGATTTAACTATTCTTGCTGCTCGTCCTATGTGTGGTCGCCCAGAAATTACTACGGAACTAATTTATCAGTATGCGATTTTAAAAAATTATAAAACTTTAATTATCTCTTTAGATGGTGACTTTCTATTTTATCTTAAATACTTACTAAATCGCTTAACCAATATTCCTATTAAACTAATTGAAAGTTATTTAAATCCCACTTTAGGTTGTAGCAAAACCTCTGCTTGCCTTCCTCATGAAAAATATATGGCCGCCCTAGAACAAATAAGAAATAGCAAGCTTATAATAAATGACCATCTCTTTACTCCAAATGATTATTTAGACTATATTTTAGAATATAACGAATTAGAACCTCAAGACTTAATCATTATTAGTAGTCTTGATGCCTTAGTAAAAGAATCTAAATATTCCTTGTCAGATATCTTAACCAAACTTAAAGAATCCGCTCAAAAATATCATACTCACTTCTTATTTTGGAATCAAATTAATGCTAAAGCTGAAGCTTGGCCTAATCAAATTATCAAACCTAAATATATCAATCATTATTCTTTGTCGAGAAAATATGTTTCAAACTTAATCTTACTAGAAAGAAAGCGTAATGTCTATCATAATAATCTCGATGAGTTAATTATCCGTCATTACGAAAATCAAAAATTTCTTACTTTTAGTCTAGCTTATGATTATGCTAACCGTAAATTGTTGGAGGTGCCAAAATGAAAATAAAATTTTTAACGGGAACTAATAAAATAGGGGGATGTGTGGTAGAAATTTCGACGTCCCAAGCTCGAATTATTATCGATTATGGCGAAAATTTAGATGGTTCTGCCCAAATTCCTATTAAAGGCTTAACCGACAGTGATTTATCCAAGCCCCCTAAATACAATGCCGTTTTTATAACCCATTCCCATGGAGACCATATAGGAAATGTTTCTCAAATCCGTCCCGATATTCCAGTATACATGGAAGAAAAGGCGATGATTATTAATGATATTATTTGTGATTTTACTCATAAATTTAAAAATAAAGTGCGGGCTTATAAGAATCCCCATATCAAAACTTTTACTTTCGAAGAACCCATCATGATAAAAGATATTAAAGTAACCCCTTATCTTGTTGACCACTCTAGCTACAATTCGGCCATGTTTCTAATTGAAGCTGAAGGAAAAAGAGTATTACATACCGGCGATTATCGAGCTCATGGCAAAAAAGGCGTGTTGTTTATTCCCACCTTAAAAAAAATAGGCCCAGTCGATTTTTTAATTACCGAAGGGACCACTTTAACAAGAAATAATAAGATTTTTAATAAAGAAACCAACTTAATTCAAGATTTAATGCCTTTAACCCGCTATGACCAGATTTATTTTATGTGTTCTAGTTCCAACATTGACCGTATTGTCACCATGTATAAAAGTTTTAAAAAAACTCATCTTTTCCTTAATGACTTGTGTATGAACTCTGTTGCAAAAGAATTACCTAACATTCCCAATTCCAATACCTTTAAAGATGTCACCACTTTTATAACTAATCGCCAAAAAAAGGACCCTTATCTATACTATTTACACTCTACTAAAAAAGTCATTGAGGAATTACCATTTTCTCAAAAATTTGCTTTATCCACCAAAACGTCTATGCGAGATTATTTAGCCTCTCATCAAGACCAAATCCAAAATGCTTGTCTTGTCTATTCTATGTATAATGGTTATCGTCGCTCTGATTGGCCTGACAAGTCTACGTACGAGTTTGTCAAATTTTTAACAGAGGATTTACACTTAGACTTTTACGAATATCATACATCCGGTCATGGCGACATAAAAGCTATGGAAAATCTTTTTCGTTATACTAAGCCTAAAGAAGTTCGCATAATCCACACGGAAAATCAAGAACAAGCCCTAGCGGTTGCTAAAAAAATCTATCATGATAAAGTAAAACTAGTCCATGATGGTGATATCGTAAAATTATAATATCACCATCTTTTAATTTTTGCATACAATATAGTGGGGATAGTAATATTCCTAAAATAAAAAAATAATCATTTTTCCTTCAAATTAGTGTAATAATTGAAAGGAGATAAAATGAAACATAAACGTGTTATTATCTTGATTATTATTTTGTGCCTAATTCTAATTCCCACCGGTTATGCCCGATTAAAGACTAATATGAAAATTACTGGTTTAGCCCAAATCATTGGTAAATGGGACATTAAAATAACAGATATCAAAACCACCAGTGTTTGTGAAAATTGTGATGCCGGAACTCCCACCTTTACCGAAACTGAATCTTCTTTTGATTCTAAATTAATAAAACCTGGAGATTCTATTACTTATGAACTAACTATAACCAATAATGGTAATATTGACGCTATCTTAGATGAAGTAATCTACCAATACGATGAACAAAGTGGCTCATCTGTTATTAAGATTGTGGCCACTGAACCTAGTAAAACCCTAAACGCTGGGGATAGCACTACTATTTTTATCACTATTTATTATGATGAATCCGCAACTGTTATTCCTTCCGTTACCTCAAAAAATTTTGACTGCCATATAAGTTATGTTCAAGCCTAAATTTCTCAATCCTAACCCCCACAATTTTAATCGAATACTAATCAATTATAAACCTTTTATACTAATATCATATGTTATTACACTAATAATTGTTACTTTTTTCCTACTTTTTATTTTAGGCTTTTTAAAATATCAAGTTCTTGCTATCTCCTCTAATAGTATGGCCCCAACTTATAAAATGGGGGACCTTATTATCTATCAAAAATTATCTACTAAAGAATTACAAAACCTTCCTTTAAATACTATCGTTATTTATAAACAAGATAATCGTCTTATTGCCCATCGTATCATTTCTTTAAACAAAAATAAAAGCCATGTTGTCTATCTTACTAAAGGAGATTATAACAATGCCACTGATACCAAAGTTGTCTTTCCCGAAGATATTTTAGGTATCTATCGTTTTAAAATAAAATACTTAGGCTATCCCACTATCTATTTAAAAAAAATAATTTCCTATTTTCTTTCTTTTCAAATCTTCTAAAAAATGCTATACTAATTACAGTAAGGAGAATACTCATGAAAGCTTATTTAACTTTATTTAAAAATGATTTAGAAACTAAAATAGCCACTAATCATAAATTTAGTGCTAAAGAAATAACTATTATGAAAGATAAAATTGGTTTCTTTCAACATGAAAGATTAATTCATCTTCTAGTTACTTTATTTTATGTTATATTCACCTTTATCTTTTTAGGTTTAAGCCTTATTTCATATCTATTTTTAATTCCTTTCTTTATTGGTATTATTTTCTTAATTTTTTATATTCGGCATTATTTCTTTTTAGAAAATACTATCCAATATATTTATACTTTATATGATAAAATTTTAAAGGACTAGCTAATTACTAGTCCTAAATTCTTCCTTAATTACTTTATGGTACATATTGGTAATAAATTCTTTATTAAAATTATTTTTATAGCGATAATGACTTTTTTCATAACTATCATAATCTTTATATGGCAC
>CANQHB010000037.1 GCA_947623755.1 uncultured Bacilli bacterium
TTTTAATACCAATCATGTTTTTCGCCTCTATCTAAGGCATTTATTCTTTCCATTTCTTCTTTTGTTAATTGAAAATCATAAATATCCGTATTTTCTTTAATATGTTCGGGATTAGAAGAACCTGGTATAACCACCACTCCTTTTTGTAAATTCCACCGCAAAATAACTTGGGCTGAAGATACATTATGATTACTTGCAATTTTAACTATTTCATCATCATTTAAAAGTTCACTAGTATGCCCTCTTCCACCAAATGGATACCAACCCTGCACCACTATGTCTAAATTTTGAATATATGGAATAATCTCATTTTCTTGATAATAAGGATGAATTTCATTTTGGACCAGTGCTGGTTTAATATTTACTTGAGGTAAAAACTCTTTTAACTCTTCTACATACCAATTAGATAAACCTAAAGAATGAATATCCCCCTTTTCCACATATTTTTCCATCACTTTGTAAGCTTCAATATCTAAGTTTCCAGGATGGTGTAAAAGCATCATATCAATATAACCAATATCTAATTTCTTTAAAGCTAATTCTATGGCTTCTTCCGGTTTATCATATTGAGTTGGATAAATTTTAGTAATCACAAATATTTCTTCTCTAGGTATTCCCGAATCTCTTATCGCTTTCCCTATTTCTTCTTCATTTCCATACATATAAGCCGTATCAATTAATCTTACTCCGGAAGCTAAAGCGCTTGCTACGGCCTCATAGCAAGTATCTCCCGTTAAGCTATAAGTACCTAGGCCATTTAAAGGCATAACATAACCACTATTTAAAGTCACTTGCTTTTTTTCTATATTAAAATCGATATTTTGGTAATTAGCATTTAAAATATTATTATTCATCTTCTTACTTTCCTTTACATTATCAAAAACTTTAATACCCAATATTTTTATAATAATTCCGGTATCATATCCGCTTTTAGCATTAGTATTTATTTTATGTACCCTACTTATTTGATACACCAATGCTTTATATTCTACCGTTCCCCCATCTTTTAAATGAAAGGGAATAGGTATAAATAAAATTAGTATTAAAATAATAATTAATTTCTTTTTCATCTTAAATTATCCCTAAAAAATTTTTCAATCTTTTGAAATGGAATTATATCTTTATTATCATACAAATCTGTATGAACCGCCTTAGGAATAATCATTAATTCTTTATTATCCGTATAATTACTATTTGTTATCATATTTTGATAAGCGTCCCGACTAAAATAACAAGAATGTGCTTTTTCTCCATGTATCATTAAAACTGCACTTCTAATCTCATTACTATACTTTAAAATAGGTTGATTTATAAAAGACATACACCCTATTTTATTCCATCCGCCATTTGAATTTAAACTTCTTTTATGATATGCTCTACCTTTATAATATTCACTATAATCTTTAACATAAAATGGAACGTCTTCAGGGGTTGGTAAATCTAGACACCCTCCACCTAGTTCATACTTACCGCTTTTATAATCAACTATTCTTTGCTGATTAAGATTTTTCTTCATTTCGTATCTTGCTTCTTCATTATCTCCACTATCAAAATAGCCATTAGCATTTACTCTTGCCATATCATACATAGTTGCAGTAACTGTTGCTTTAATGCGGGTATCGAGGGCAGCCACATTAAGGGCCATTCCACCCCATCCACAAATCCCCACAACTCCAATTTTTTCGGCATCAACATTAGGAAGTGTAGACAAGTAATCAATAGAGGCTTGATAATCTTCCGTATTAATATCAGGTGAAGCCATATATCTTGGCATTCCCCCAGATTCTCCGGTAAATGATGGGTCAAATGCAATTGTAAGAAATCCTCTTTCTGCTAATTCCTGAGCATATAAACCACTTGCTTGTTCTTTTACAGCGCCAAAAGGACCACATACACTTATAGCAGCTAGCTTCCCTTCATAATTTTTTGGCTCATACAAATCAGCCGCTAGCGTTATCCCATAACGATTATGAAAAGTTACTTTTTTATGTGTTACTTTATCACTTTTGGGAAATGTCTTATCCCAAGTACTCTCTAAATTTAATTTTTCTTCTTCCATTTTTATCCTCCTAATAATTTATATTATTAACCCAATTACTAACTTCATTCTGACTTACACTAGCTGAAAATCTATTTCCCTCTAGCCAAGTAATATTTTCCTTATAATTTTTTAAAGTATTCATACTATCCGTAATAGGAGTACTAGCCGACGTACAAAAAGGAATAATCGTCTTACCATCAAGCTTATAACTATCTAAAAATGTTAAGATTATTTTGGGAACATCTCCCCACCAAATAGGATACCCTAAATAAATTATATCATAAGAATTAGTATTTATATTATTAGCTATTTCCGGTCTTGCATTAGCATTATTTTGTTCTTTGCTTGCTCGCGAGTTATTATTGCCATAATCTAAATCACTAGCGGTATATTTTTCTTTTGGCACTATTTCAATTAAATCTCCTCCTGTTGCCGTTTTAAGATATTCCGCTACTTTTTTCGTATTTCCAGTCGCTGAAAAATAAATGATAGCCACTTTTTTATCATTAGTTGCTTCTTTATCATTATCTTTTTCTTCTTGAGTTTCCTTATTATTTTCATTTTCCATTGTCTTATTATCAAGATTATCAGTAGTATTCGGTTTATTATTAGAACTTATAAACCAAATTCCAACTCCTAAACTTGCCACTATAATTACTGCTATAATTAAAATTATTATTTTTTTATTCATTTTACTTTCCCTCTTTCTTTTTACTTTAAAATTCTTTCAAAATTTTTCCAATATATTTTTTCTTTATCTTCTTGCAAAATAGGTAATTCATCAATAGCCTGCTCAATTTCTTTAGTTGCTCCATTCGGCATAATTCCAAAAGGTGCATCCGTTCCATATAAGACTTTATCAATTCCAAAGTAATATATTGCAAGTTCTAATGCTTTAGAATTTCCTAAGATTGCTGTATCTACATAAAATTTTTTAAATTCCTCTTTTTTATCTTTCATTATATTCTCAATTCTACCTGCAAAAAATGGTATCATTGCCCCAGCATGATGAACAATAATTTTAATATTAGGACACTCTGTAAATATATCAGCGTTCACTAAATCTAACATGGCTTGCGATAACTCATATTCCCAGCTAAAGACAATATTATTATCAGGTTTTCGTGGGTCAAATACCGGATGAAGTAAAACAAGTAAGCCAAGACGGGCACATTTTTTTAAAATTGGCAAGTACTCTTTATCGGCTATACTTTTTCCTAAATGTCTTGTAAATACCTGAACACCAACAAGCTCTTTTGAAGAAGCAACCTCATCTAAGATATTAAGTGCTTCTTCAACATTATTAAAAGGTAACATTCCAATTCCATAGGAAAACATATCTCTATTTTCTTTCACACAATTTATCAGTTCTTCATTTGCCTCCCTACATAATCTTGCTGATTCTTCTGGATTACAATAATCTTCAGCATTTATATTGGCATAACTTATTACTTGTTTTGTTGTCCCATTCCATAATTTTCTTCTTACCCTTAAATCCTTTAAAGATTCAATATTTGTAAAAGCATAAGTTTTCGGTATACTAGAATCAATACTTATCATTTTCTTATAGTAATTTGGTAATAATACATGAGCAAATATATCAATTTTTTTCATACTATTTCTTCCTTTCTAACTTTTTTCTTTACCCCAATAATTTCATTTGATACCTCCCAATATTTTTTCTAATCCCATTTTTATCAATTCTTTATCAGTATAAAATTTATATTGAAAATTAGCTTTATTTATTGCTTCTTTCATCTTATCAGTTAGAGAAGTGTAAGGATAAATACCTACTAAAAAAGGTAATATAGTAAAGGTAATTTCTTCGGCTTCTTCATCTTTCATCTTAAAAAATTTCTCAAAGCATTGTTTTAATAAAGAAACTGATTCTTTAAATACTAATTTAAAATTCGTAATCCTTTCCACTCTACTATTAGCTTCCATTTGAAACATATTCATTGAAATTAATTTTAACAAGATTTTTCTTTTTAAAAGTGTATCGGTAATCTTATCTATAAAATCTTCTTTTGATAATTTTGTATATGTTTTTAAAATATTAGCTAAGTCTTCATTCCAATTTAAATATTCTCTTTCAAGAAGGGCCAAAAAAATTTCTTCCTTCGTTTCAAAATAATTATAAATAGAAGTTCGCCCCACACTTATTTGTTCACCAATTAGTTTAATATTTATATCTTTAAAATCTAGCTTTTGATATAACTTTTCACAAGCCCTAACTATCTCTTCTTTTCTCTCATCAACCAGTCGCTTCTCCATTTTAGTTTTACCTCCTAACTGATGCATTGTTAGTATTATAATACAACACTAATGACACCGTGTCAATATAGTTACAAATAAAAAAGGATAAAATTAATTACCCTCCCATTCTTATTTAAGATAATATAAACGCAATCGTATTACAAATAACTGCAATAAAGAACATAACTCCTACAAATAAATCAGTTTTATCTTTTTTAATTTTGTATCTACTTATAAATGTAACTGAATTATAAGCACTAAGTAAACTAACTAATGCGGTCGAAGAAATATTCTTGCATACTGAAATAATAACTAATATGATAAAAAATAAGGCCATTCCTATAATCCCATACTTCATCGATTTTAAATCCATTAATTCGGTTAAATTTATAATATTTTCTTCGCTTCTTTTTTCTATATCTTTAACCTCTATTATTTCTCCCGCTAGAATATCATTTACATTTACTTCTAATATTTCACTAAGTGGTTTAAGTAAAGACATATCCATTAAACATAAGCCTCTTTCCCACTTACTTACCGCATTTTTAGTAATTCCTAGTTTTTCTGCTAATTCTTCTTGCGTTAATTCTTTAACCTTTCTTTGGCTGGCAATAAATTTACCAATTTTTTCTTGATTCATATTTTTGGCTCCTTCCCAGACCAACTATACTATTTATGCCTTAAATATTAAACATACTAGTGGTTCACTTTCTTTAATTATTTACCTTAATATCTCCACAATCATTTTCGATTTTTAAAGTAATATCTGCTTTTTTATAATTATTCTTAATTTTCACTTTTCCTAAATCGGTTTTAGCTTCAATAAATAATTCATTTGTTTTACCTATTTCTATATCCCCATAGTCATCTTTAATATATGAATCTTTTTTTAAATTAATATTATCTAGTTTTATATCTCCACAATCATTTTCCAGATAAAGATAATTATTAACTGTTTTAATTTTTATATCGCCATAATTATTCTTTACTATTATATCATTTATATTAGTAATTTTAACGTCTCCGCAGTCTTCATTTATATTTGCTCTATTAGCTTTCTCTATTTCTATATCGCCATAATTATTATCTACTTTAATAATATCGCTACCAAGTATTTTTATATCTCCTGAATCCTCTTCAATTTGAATATTAGCCTTCAAAAATTCCTCAATCGTAATATCCCCATAATCATTTCTTATCTCAATATTTCCACTAAAATCTTCGGGTAAATATATTTCTACTTTCGCTAATTTTTGATTAAAGCAAAATCCTATACAATTTTTTTCATTTATTTTAATCTTTAAAGTATCAAAAGTAGCCTGAACCTTAGTATAATCTTTCTCTCCATAAATTACTGCCTTAATATTTTCTGTCTCTGCTTTTTTTACAAAAATTTCACTTGTTGTTGCCTCTATTACAATATTGTTAAATTTTTCTTCATACGTTTTATCTAATACTAATACCTTACTACTTTGTAATCCCATTTTAAAACCTTTAAATTTAAAACCATTTTGTAACAAATCTACAAAGAATATGGAAAGAGCTATCATCATAACTGATAATACAATAATTAAAGTAATAAGCCCTTTTCTATTTTTCATCTTTCAAATTCCTTAACATAAATACTAATTTTAAAATTTCAGCAAATAAGCCATATATTACCCATATTATCCAGGTTAAGTGCCAAGCCATTGTCTTAAAACTAATAATTAAATAAAAAATTAAAACTATAATTGCCACTACATCTGAAATTTGATTTATCAGTTTATCATTAATATTTTCTTCAGGTATTTTAGTCTTTTTATAACTAATACATGCATAAGTAATTATCCCGGTTGCTATCCCACAAATAAGCAAGAATATAGCCGAAGCCACTATGGGATTCATATTCACAACAGGTATCGCAATCATTATCCATACCACTCCCAAAAAATATAATACGATGCTAATAGCTATTCCTTTAGCTTTTTTCTTTGTCTTTAATTTTTCTTCCTTTAAATCAATAACATATTCTGTATTTTTTGTTGGTTTATTTTCTTTTAGTTTCCCAAACAATTCATTGGGTGTAATTTCATATAGTTCACATAAAGGAACAATTTTATCTAAGTCCGGCATACTTTGATTTGTTTCCCACTTTGAAACCGTTTGTCTGGTAACATTTAATTTTTCGGCCACCTCTTCTTGGGATAATTTTTTATCTCTTCTTAACTCGAATAATCTTTCACCTAAATTATTCACTTTCTTCACCTCACACCTAAAATTATACATTTTATTTTAGTTGCAATCTACCAGTTTAAGTTGGAAATTTGTCAACTAGCCTTAACATTCTAATAATTACTTACCAAAATTTTAATTATCTTAAACTATTTTAATTTTTATACCGCTTATTTAGTAGTCCTAAATTCCATTATTTTCTCCTCTATTTACTTAATCATAATTATGGATTTAAATTTGACAATATAACACTTTTGTGATATAGTATACTCACTAAAAAAATTATTTAAATTAAATTTTCTTATTAATTTAAGGGGGAAAAATTAATGAAACTTATAGAAAATGATTATACAATTAAAAATCCGAAAATTACTAGCAATACTAAAGTAATTTCTATTACTGATATTCATAGTAATTATCATTTTTTAACTATATTAAAAGAAATATTAGCTATAAAACCAGATTTAATAATTGTTTCTGGAGATACAATTGATTCCATAGACAATTCTAATAATGATTTAATATTAGAAGCTTTTAAATATTTATCAAACAATATACCTACTTTTATATCATATGGCAATCATGATACCGTTACATTTAATCATAATACTTTTCTCGGTCATGAAGAAATTGATACCCATAACAAAGAATTTTTTGATAAATTAAAAAAACAAACTAATTGTATTATTCTTGATAATAATTCTGAACAATTTAAAAATTTAATTTTAACTTCTTTTAACTTACCTACTGATAATTGGTATCAATTAGGTGAACCAAAAAGTTCATTCATTGAAGAATTTAATAAAAATTATAAACCAGATAATTCTAGATATACAATATTATCAAGTCACTCTCCAAATGGTTATTTAACTAAAAAAGGACAAATAAGTGAAGAATTACGCCAATTACTATTAGATACATTAATATTAGCTGGTCATAATCATGGAGGATTAGTACCTAAACAAATTCAAGAATTATTAAAAAATACTCCTCTTAATGGTGTTGGTTTAGCTGGCCCATATAACAAATTATTATTTAAAAATGCCTATGGATATTTTAGTAGTGAAAATACAAATTTAATTCTATCTAACGGAATAACAAAATGGTCTGATTGCAATGGCTCTTTAGGAAAATTAGTAAATACCGTTTTACCTCCTGAAATAGATATTATAGATTTAGAAAACGGAGAAAATGAATTAAAGTATAATGGCTATAGAAC
>CANQHB010000038.1 GCA_947623755.1 uncultured Bacilli bacterium
GCCAGGGGCTCCATATTCATATTATTCTTATGGAGGATATGTTCCTTATCGGGCAAGATAAAGTTAATTAAAGTTAACTTTTTTCTTTTGGTTGACAATTCATGTAAAGGAATTCTGTACTTTAAGGAAGAATTATGATAAAATTTAAAAAGAAGAGTGATTGAAAATGAATTTAGAAGATATAGTAAAATATTTAATTCAAAATAAAATAACTATTGCGACAATGGAATCTTGTACCGGAGGATTACTGGCTAGTTTAATTACGGATATTCCAGACGCTAGTACTATTTTAAAATTTAGTGCCGTAACTTATTGTAATGAATATAAAATTAAAATGGGAGTAAATAAAGAAACTATTGATAAGTATACAGTATATAGTAAAGAAGTTTCCCAAGAAATGGCTTATAATATTGCTAATTTTGCGGATAGCGCTTTGGGTGTGGGGATAACTGGGAGACTAACTAGTAATACTTCGCAAGAAAAAAGTGTAGATTTGTGTATTTATGATAAAAGAGTTAATAAATATTATCATGTTTATAAAAAATTAATTAAAGATAATCGCAAAGAAAATAAATTAGAAGTAATAGAAGAATTTAAAAAATTATTTAATTCGACAATAAAAGCAGAAAATTTATGATAAAATACTGGCGGTGATTAAATATGAAAGTAAAAATATTTGATGAATCGCATGAGAAAGATTTAGAAGGAAAAGTTAATGAATTTTTAAAAGAATTAAAGGGAGAAGTTATTGATATTAAATTTGAAACAGCAATAATGACGATGGGAGAAGAGCAGATATATTGTTTTTCGGCAATGATAATTTATCAATAAAATGTTTTAGAGGTGAAATAATGAAGAAAAATTCGTTTATAGAAGGAACGATTATAGCGACGGGGGCAATTTTTATAGTAAAAATAATAGGTATGCTTTATGTAATTCCTTTTTATGCGACAGTTGGAGTTAAGGGGGCCGCTTTATATGCTTATGCTTATAATATTTATGGGTTGTTTTTAGAGATTTCCACGGCTGGTTTACCTAATGCTGTAGGAAAATTAGTTAATGAATATAATACCTTAAATAAACAAGAAGCTAAAGTGCGAGCATTTAGATTAGGAAAGAAAATACTTACTTTTATAGCCATTATCTCATTTATGATTATGTTTATTTTTGCCAAACAAATTGCTATGTTAATTCTGGGGGATTTAAGTGGGGGAAATACGATTGAAGACATTGCTTTTGTAATTAGGTGTGTTTCTTTTGCAATCTTAATATTTCCTTTCTTAAGTGTTACTAGAGGTTTCTTTCAAGGTCATAAAATTATTTATGTATCAAGTGTTTCCCAAGTTATTGAGCAATTAGTACGAGTAATAGTAATATTAGGCGGAAGTTATGTAGCTTTACATTTTCTGCATCTTGATTTAACTAAAGCGATTGGAATTGCGGTATTTGGGGCGTTTATTGGTGGGGCCTATGCGCTTTTATATGTTTATGTTAAACTTCGGGAAAACAAAAAAGAATTACATTTAGACGATAATTTTAAAACTAAAGATGATGTAAGTGATAAAGAAATTATTAGGAAAATAATAAAATATGCCGTGCCAACAATTATAATTAGTTTAGCGTTTTCGCTATATAATAATGTAGATATGATTTTAATACTTAGAACTATGGATTTTTTAGGATTTGACGCTTTAGAAGTAGAGTTTATTGCTTCCGGAATTAGTACTTGGGCTTCCAAAATAAGTATAATTATTACTAGTGTCGGTTTAGGTTTATCAGCTAGTTTAGTGCCGGCGATGGTGGAAGCTAGTACGTTAAAAAAATATGATGAAGTAAATCATAAATTTAATAAAGCAATTGAAATAATAATGTTTGTTAGTTTGCCTATGTGTGTGGGAATAGCTATGTTAAGTATGCCAATTTGGTCGGTATTTTATGGAAATAAATATTTAGGAATTGGAGCTAGTTTACTAGCGGTGGCGATATTTGCTCCTTTATTTTCCAATTTATATACAGTTTCTAACTATACTTTACAAAGTATGAATAGATTTAAAATAGTTTATATTTGTGCGATAACAGGAATTTTAATAAATGGATTATTAGATGTACCTTTAATGGTATTATTACATGCCTTTAAGTTACCGGCTTATTGGGGAGCTTCTTTAGCCTCTGTAATAGGGTTTGGGTCTACCTTAGTATTAGCAATGTACTTCTTAAGAAAAGAATATAAGTTTCGATATAAACCGATTAGAAAGACATTAAAAAATATTTTAGTTCCGTTAGTAGTAATGATTTTGGTGGTCGTGTTATTAAAAATAGTGATACCAGTTAATTATAATAATCGGTTATTTACCGTGGGATATATTGGAATTATTGCTAGTATTGGGGCATTAGTTTATTTTGCGGTTGCTTATAAAATGGGATTAATAGATGATATATTAGGGAAAGATTTTTTAAAGAAAATAAAAACTAAAATATTTAGAAATAAAAAAGAGGTCTAATTAGACCATGTAAACATTAGTGGTGTTATCTAAATCTTCGGTAGAATAAAAGCCGTTGGATTCAAGTTTATTTAAACGTAAGTCAAGCCGATTTATTTGACGTTCCAATTTTGATAGACGAGATTCAATATCAGAATAGTCAGGGGTGGTATTTTGCGGGATATTAGGATTATAATTTAGATTGGGATTAGGCATAGCCCCAGTATAAAAGCCTTGATTAGCATAACTTGTAGTGAAATTAGGACTAGGCATGGCCATATTAGGATTGAATCCCTGCTGATTTAGATAAGATGATTCTTGAAAAAATGTATTTCGGTCTTTTTTCATATGTCTTTTCCTTTCAGTGTTATTATATGCAAATAAGAGAAAGAAGTGATTTTATGCGACTTAGAAATTTAAAAGATAAGGATGAATTAGTAAAAAATTGTGATTATTTAGTAACTAACAAAGAAGAATATAAAGGACTTTGGAAGGAAGTTTTTGGAAATGATAAGCCCATCCATTTAGAAATAGGAATGGGTAAAGGGGATTTTATTTATCATATGGCGGAACAATTTCCAGAGATTAATTTTATTGGCATTGAAAAATATACGGGAGTTATAGCTCGGGCGATAAAAAAATATCCTAAAAAGTTAGCTAATTTGCGAATTATAAATATGGACGCTTTAGATTTAGACCAAGTATTTAGTAAAGAAATCGATGTGATATACTTAAATTTTTCAGACCCCTGGCCAAAAGAAAAGCATGCTAAAAGAAGACTTACAAGTGAAATATTTTTAGCAATATATGATAAAGTATTTAAAAGGACAGCCAAAATAATAATGAAAACTGATAATATTGGGTTATTTGCAAGTTCTTTAGTTAGTCTTAGTAATTATGGTTATAAGTTTCAAGAAGTAAATTTAGATTTAGCGAGTAGCGATAGTTTTAATGTAGTAACAGAATATGAAGCAAAATTTAGAAGTAAAGGAATTAAAATAAATTATTTAGTGGCTAAAAAAAATCCGAGTTAATTACTCGGGTTTTCTATTAAAACAGCATGAATTACTAAGCGTTTAGTTCCATTGTTAGAACAAGTGGATAGGGTAAGAATTTTATCGGTAGGAAGAACATTAACATTAAAGTTATAAATACTTCGTTTTTGGATTAAATCAATAAAGCTTAAGAAGTCTTCATCACCGGTAAAGAAGGCCCTTAGATAATCATTAGTTTTGGGGACACGATAGATAGAAAATATTTTAAATTGCATATTTTCATAGAGGGTATTAAAAGTTATGATTTGATTTTCAGGGTTAGTGTACCAACTACTATTGGCAGTCTTATGAAGAGTACCAAACATAACACCACTATAGTACATGTTATGACCGTAAACAATAGTATTTTTGTCTAAATTCATAGAATTGTTGCGATAATCCATGAAAATCCAACCATTGGCATTTTTTTCTTTATTGATATTATGATTTAAGTAGTAGTCATTGTCTTTGGCTTGAACAACTGGATAATCAACATTAGTGTTATTTACTTTTAATTCTCCTACGACGTCTTCATTAACCGTTAAAAGAGTAGCTAAATCAATATTGGAAATTAGTTTATAAGGATTAGGATTAGTAGGTTCGGGATTCGATGGTTCACTTGGTTCAGGTGTAGTTGGTTCATTTGGTGGGATGTTTTCCGTTTGTTCTTCCATTTTTTGCTTGTTTTCTTCGTTTTTCTTGTTGATAATTTCCATTGCGTCAGTGGTTTCAATAACTTTAGCTAAATCTTTTTTAATAGCCGTTACTTGTTTTAAAGCAATATAGTTAGATACTCCAATATAAGTGACAATTAATATAACCAAACTAGAAATAATTAGACCACATACTTTTAAAGTATTAATAATGGTTTGTTTGAAAATATTGTTGTTAAGATACTCTTTGGAATATTCTAAAGCTAAAACAAGATGATATTTGCGTTTATATTTCTTATTGAGGTCTTTTAAGTAGGTAATAGTTTTTTCATCATTGATATTTTCATGGATAACAATTTTTAAATTATGACGATTGTGTTTGATTAAAAAATTAATTAAGTATTCTAATTCTTTACGATTTAAAGTATCTAAGTGAATAGTTTTTAAATATTTATTGATTTTAAAGAAACTTTCTAAATCTTTTAGGTCATCAAAAGTTAGGGGAGAGGAAAGTCGAATGTTGGTTTTATAATAAATATTGGAGTAACGTAATAAATTATTTAAATTCATAAAATTACTCATATATAATATTTCGGATCTTGTATCGCAAGTAATGCTGTTTTTATCTAATAGTTCAATCATAAAAGGTTGAATAGTATAACAATTAATATTTTTGATATTTTTAATATTTATTAATTCTTCACAAATGGTGTAGCTTAAGGGTTCATCTTCTTTAAAGTAAATACTAGTTATAAGGGAGGACTTACTAATAAGAGGAATAATAAGGGAAGCTAATTCAATTTTAGATACTACAACTTCATTAATGTTATATTGGATGGTTAGTTCTTTTAGAAAAGAAGTTAATATTTTAGTATTTTCTTTAATATAAATATCACTAAAAATAAGCTCATTATTGCTAATGATATTAGTATTTATTAAATCATTATTAATAGAACTATTATTAGTTTTATAAGAGAATAATATTTTATTGTTTTGGATATTAATTAAAATCTTTTTCACATTAGCCACCATATTAATAATAACATATCTTTACACTTTTTTAAATATTTTGCAAAAAAATATTTATTTTTTACATTTTTATGTTATAATTAGGACATAATAGTAAGTAAGAGAGGTTATATTTATGAAGAGATTTTTAGTGATGCTAAGTTTAATAATGTTTATGCTTGTATTTATACCTACAATTGCTCGGGCTGCGGACGCTACATATAATGTATCAGTAGAGCAAAGTGAATGGCAAAAAAAACCGGATGGTGGATATTATATAAGTAAAACTTTTTATGTAGATAAAACAGTAAATGGTTATGTATATTTAGAGTTGGTGGAAACTTATAATGTGGAAATTACAGTTGGTAGTGAAGTGGCTGGTTCTAGTTTTGAATTATTAAGTGTTACACCAAGTGATAATGGAGTTATTTATTTACTTAAGGCGAAAGATGGAGTAACCGTTAATGGTAAAACCGAAGCTTTAACAGTTTTAGCGAATATAACAGACCCTAATACGACTCAAGACCCAAAATGTGAACTTGATTATAACCCTTTAGGACTTTCATGCGCAACCGTTGGGGAATATCATTTTGATAATAATGGAAATTCTGTTTCTGAAGAATTACAACAACAAGCGTGTGAAGGGGTAGGCACTCCGACTACTCCGGATACAGATGTGCCAGATAGTCCTAAGACTGGTAGTGTGGTTCCTTATATAGCAATTGGTGGAGGTTTAATTGCGATTGCTGGAGTTTACTTATATAGTAGAAAATCTAATAAAGTATATAAAATATAGGGATTAAAAAGCAATAACTTAAAATTATTGCTTTTTTTATTTGCTTAGTTGGGGATTTTATGTTATATTATGGTGTATGAGGAGTTGAGTTCAATGCGAGAATTTACAGAACAAGAACTAGTAAGAAGAAATAAATTAGATAAGATTAGAGAATTAGGAATAGACCCTTTTGGGCATAAATATGAAGTAACAGATTTTTCTTTAAATATAAAAGATAAATTTCAAGATAAAACACATGAAGAATTAGAAGAATTAAAAGAACAAGTAAGCGTAGCGGGCCGAATAATGTTTATTAGAAAAATGGGTAAAGCTAGCTTTATGGCTATTAAAGATAAATTAGGGACAATTCAAATTTATATTTCAATTAATGATGTTGGGGAAGAAGCTTATAATTTATTTAAAACTGCGGATATTGGAGATATTATTGGAGTTAAAGGAACGGTTATGAAAACGGGAACTGGAGAAATTACAATTAAATGTCTTCAATATACACATTTAGTTAAAGCTTTAAAACCTCTTCCGGAGAAATTTCATGGTTTAAATGATATTGAAGAAAGATATAGAAGAAGATATTTAGATTTAATAGTTAATGATGAGGCAAGAAAAGTTGCTTTTGCAAGACCTAAAATAATTCGTTCCATTCAAAGTTATTTGGATAATTTAGGGTATACGGAAGTAGAAACACCTATTTTAGGAACGATTTTAGGAGGGGCGGCGGCTCGACCTTTTGTAACTCATCATAATGCCCAAAATATTGACATGTATTTAAGAATTGCAACCGAACTAAATTTAAAAAGATTATTAGTTGGAGGAATGGACGCAGTTTATGAGATAGGCCGAATATTCCGAAATGAAGGAATGGATAAAAAACATAATCCAGAATTTACAACTATTGAAGTGTATAAAGCTTATAGTGATTTAGAAGGAATGATGGATTTAACAGAAGGGATTGTAGCTAATGCGGCCCTAACGATTAATGGAACTTATGAAGTAGACTTTTTAGGACAACATATAAGTTTAAAACCAGGCTTTAAAAGAGCTCATATGGTTGATTTAATAAAAGAAAAAACAGGAATTGATTTCTTTAAAGTAAAAAGTACAGAAGAAGCCTTAAAGCTAGCGCAAGAAAATGAGGTAGAAGTAGAGGAACACTTTACTTATGGACATATTGTTAATGCTTTCTTTGAAAAATTTGTGGAAGATACTATTATTGAGCCAACTTTTGTATATGGGCACCCAATTGAAGTTAGCCCTTTAGCGAAAAAGAATCCGGAAGACCCAAGATTTACTCAAAGATTTGAATTATTTATTTTAGGGTGTGAATATGCCAATGCTTTTACTGAACTTAATGACCCAATTGACCAATATGAAAGATTTTTAAATCAATTAAAAGAAAAAGAATTAGGTAATGAAGAAGCTAACGATATGGATATCGACTTTATCGAAGCTTTAGAATATGGAATGCCACCGGCTGGCGGCATGGGAATGGGTATTGATAGATTAGTAATGCTTCTTACAGGTAGTGAAACAATAAGGGAAGTTATCCTATTTCCAACTATGAAACCAAGAGATTAAGTTAAAAATGATGAAAGAAAAATTCATCATTTTTTGTCTTTTTAAATGTCGAAAAAAGTCTTAAATTGAAATGGTTTGTCGAATCGCTTGAACATGAATAAATAATGTGTTAGGATACAGCCTTCGAAAGGAGGCATGTTATGCTAAAAACCATTAATACATTTCAGGGTCTAACTA
>CANQHB010000039.1 GCA_947623755.1 uncultured Bacilli bacterium
AGTATCATGAACAATATCATAATCTAAATATTATTTATAATGATACTTTTCATGGCCGTTATCTAATAATTGATAACCAAACAATCTATCATTGTGGAACCTCTCTAAATCATGCTGGGGCTAAAACATTTAGTATTAACAAATTATCAGACTTAGAAGTAATATCCAGTATTCTTACCAAAATAAAAAATATTTAGCCTCGGCCAAATATTCCTTTTCCATAATCATAAAATATTCCTAAATCTAAAGGATAGTATGTTAAAAAGGCATTTAAAATACTTACGCCTAAAAATCCAATTATAGCATAACGCTCTAAGTTTTTATCATAGGTTTTATTTAACAACAAATAATTTAAGTATTGACTAATTGCAATCGCAATAAAGAAAATTATAAAAGTAACAATAATATTATCTTGGGTTTTTAACACTAAATAAAAAATAGGGGTAAATATCACCATAACTAATAAAGCACAAACTAAACTAGAAACAAAACCTGCCCATAAAGTATTCTTGCGGTCTTTATAATATATTTTTTCTAATATACTCCAAATTAGAAAAGAACCAATTATAATTTTGTTATGTTCCCAAATACTTTCGTTAACCGGAAACAATAAAGAAGTAAAAAAGTTCGGCCACCAGGTATAAATAAAATGGAGTAGACTACTAAGTAAAAAAATCCCAAAGACACTAATTATTTTCCATTTTTTTAATGTCATAAAAAAATCACCTACTATATTATAGGCAATTTATTTTATTTTTATGAATTAAATTTACTTTTCTAGTGTTCTAGCTTCTCTAGCACTAATTCTTACTTTAGTTCCTTGAATAGTCTTTTTTTGAATATTAGGTTTTTGTTTCATTTTTGTCGCATTTAAAGCATGACTTCTTTTATTACCTGTTAAAGGTTTCTTTGCTGTAACTTTCTTTGCCATATTGCCACCTCCAAAATTTCTTTTACTCCTAAGATTTTACTATATTATATGGTAAAAGTCAATTTATTTATGCTAACTTTGGTATATTTATCCCCAGTTTTCATAAAGTTTTTTAGGAGATGATTTAATGAATTGTAAAATACCATTTACGAAAGACATTGATTTCGAGCGCAAACTATATGAAATTACTTCAATTAGTTTAGAACACGAAATAAAAGTAGAAGAGGGCACTTTAAAAGGAAATTTTATTGTATCCGGCGATTATAAAAGCCATGAAGTAAGCGTCAACAAAGAACCTTTTAGTTATATTCTTCCCTTTGAAATTTCTTTAGCGGAAGATATTGATGAAAATACCGTGGAATTTATGATTGAAGATTTTACTTACGAAATTATTGAAAACAAAATTCTACGGGTAAATATCGACTTTAATGTAATTGGCAGTAAGAAAGAAGAACCTAGTCCTAAAGAAGAAAGTACAGACCGGTTATTTAAAGAAACCACTGATTTATTCCCTGAATCTAATGATATGTTAGAACCAATTAATACTGTTTTAGAAGAAGATACCCAAGTTAAAACGGAAACTCTAAAAAATCCTACCGAAAAAATAAATATCCAAGATAACAATATTAACGAAAATGTAACCACTTTAACGGAAAATAAAACCACGACCAGTGAAGACACGATTATAAACAACCTTAAAGTTACCGATGATGAATACGCCACCTATCATATCCATATGGTAAGTGATGGGGAATCAGTAGAAACAATTTGCAATATGTATAATTCCGATATGAGCCATCTAAGTGAATACAACGATTTATCTAGCCTTACTGCTGGCGATAAACTAATAATTCCTGATTCTAATGAATAATGCTTTAGAAGAACTAAAAAATGATTATAAACCTTATCGCCTAACCAAAAAGAAAAATGTCACAATTATTGATTCTACAAGTGGTTCCTATGTTATCAAAGAAAAAAAGAATGATAAAGTAAGCAATGCTTATCATTACTTATTAAGTCGCAACTTCGATTATTTTCCCAAACTAGCTTCCGAAAATAGAGATGACGTTAATGTTTTTGAATACATCGATGAAGTAGGGGAACCACTGGAACAAAAAGCCCTAGATATGATTGAACTAGTGGCTTTATTACACAATAAAACCACTTACTACAAAGAAATAACTGAGGATAAATATAAAAAAATTTATGATAACTTAAAAAATAACATATTATATAGTAAAAACAACTATGATAATTTATACAATATCTTAATTACCGAGGTTTATCCTAGTCCTAGCCATTATCTCTTAATTCGCAATATTTATAAAATTTTTTCAGCTTTAGATTTTGCCGAAGACTTATTAGATAAATGGTACAATAACTCTAAAGATGATTTAAAAGAGCGGGTGGCTTTTATTCATAACAATTTAGAAACATCCCATTTTTTAAGAAACGATAAAGAATATCTTATCAGTTGGGAAAAGTCCACCATCGATTCACCCATTCTTGATTTAATAAACTTTTACCAAAAAGAATACATGCACCTCGATTTTGAACCCATCTTAAATAAATATTTAAAAAGTTATCCGCTAAAAGATAATGAATTAGACCTCTTCTTTATCGTCATAAGTATTCCACCCATCATTACTTTATCTGATGATGAATTTGCCACGACCAAAATTATTCGCGAAAAACTTGATTATTTATTTAAAACTGAAAACTTAATCAAGAAGTTGCGGCCTAATGTCGAGGATACATAATTCGAAATAATAAATAAAAAAGTAAAAAAACTTCAATAAGCAAAATAAATAAATTAAACCGAAGTGGCAAAATTAAAGTTATAATAATTTGATAAAAAATTAATATTGATAAAGCAAAAATTGCAATAACGGTAAAAAATCCTCCACCAAAATTTCTATTTGGATACATTTATATCACCTATAATATCTTATGATTTGTGCAAGTTTTAGCAATTATCTTCACCCAAACTCTAAAATAAAATGCCAAGTTCATGTTTACCAGGTAGAAAGTTGTTGACTATTACTGAGAGTAAATATAAAATTAAAGTATGCAGAAAAAATTTTATTTTCTGTATCATGAGCATTCGACCGTTATCCAAACTCTCTTTTCGGCTGTAAAAAGCCCTCGTTGGTCGAGTGCTCTTTTTTAAATTTAAAAATAGTTAACTAAACGTCAAGCATTTTACACCAATTTGCTAATTGAAGATTACCCTAATTTTATGATATAATAAACGAGGTGAATAATATGAGGGAAGAGTATTTTGTTAATATTGCTTTTGACCAAGCTATTAAACTATATCTTAATACTAGAGCTAATCCTAATAGCCTTAACTATAACTCTTTTTTAGTCATAGTTATTCGCATTCTTGTCTTAATATATGGAGAAGCTGATATCTTAAATCCTTATTATTTAAAAAACAATGTCGCTTTTTTAAATAATTTATCTAAATATGGTTTAAGTAAATCGGACGTTGCTATTTTAAAATCGGACTTCCTTAGTTATTACAATTTTGAATCCGAAAATGTTAAAAGAACTATTAAACTAAAGAATCCTTATTTTACCAATATTTTAAAAATATTAGTAGACATGTTTATTTTAAAAAAGCAAAACTACCATGTTAACTATTATGAAGAAGAAGAATTTTTAGATTTAGCTTATACTAGTCACACGACTAATCCATTGCGGGTTTCTTATAATTATTTAGTAAGTGACGACCCCAAATATATTGAAAAGTATTATTATTCCAAAATAAATTCTTTAGATGTTACCAAAGATTTAAGTAACACTATTAATATGAATTTAAATTTAGAAGCTTTAAAATATGTAGGAGTAAATTTAACTAATCTTCCTAATTTAAGTGACCAAGATTTAATTAACGCCCAAAAAAGAGCTTATAATTATTTTGAAGTAGACGCAACTAAACCCAATCGGGATGAACAATTACAAACTAATTTAGAATACTTAAAAAATTATGGTAAGAAAAAAATCACCACCGGTAATGGTTACGTTGATATTTTATTACTAATGAGTGTTATTGCCACTTCCTTTAGTATTTTTACCATTATAATTTTTAGTTTATAGGAGGTTTTATGGAAATTATTGAAGTAAATGGCCGCAAATATGAGGTCGTAAAAAATTATAAAGAAGCATTAAATATTCCTGAGTTAGAAGAAAAACTAACAGATTATTTTGATGATTTTGATTATATCGTCGGGGATATTGCTTACAATAAATTACGTTTAAAAGGTTTTAATGATGAGGGCAACAAAAACTTTAAACCTTTAAATGACGTTAAAAGGGTAGAAGAATATATTGCCAATAATTGTGCTTACGGTTGTAAGTGGTTTATGATAAAAACAATAAAAGATTGCTAAAAATCTTTTAATTTGATATAATGAATAAAAGAATAGAGGGACTAAAAAATGACAAAAATAACAATTACCAAAAAAATGGGGGGCATAGAAGCTTTAAATCTTCTTAGTGCTTTTAAAGTTGAAACTAATACTTATCTCGTTTTAGATAGTGAACGGACTGGTTCGATGGGCCTACCTATTATATATGTTACAAAATATACTGACCATTTAGAAAAAATAATTGATGACAATGAATGGCAATCTGTAAAAAATTATTTAAAAGGTATTATTAATGGAACTAACTTTGAATATGTAAATGTTCCAACTAGTATTACCGCGGATGAAGCTTATTATAAAGAGTTATCTTTACCAAATCTTGATTCATTTAATGCGATTAAAGACCGTTATAAACCAGCTGAAAGCACCCCAGCCGAAACTTTATCAGCCCTACCGGAGGCACCAACTTCTGTTCCGGTTACGCCCGAAGTTACTCCAAATGTTGCCCCAACCGAGCCACTAATGCCTAGTGCTCCAGCTACCGCAACGGTAGTTACGACTCCTCCCCAAGAGACTGTTGCTCCAGCGCCAGCTTTTAAAGAAGAAGCCCCAGCCCCTGTAAATAATCCAACTAGTCCTGATTTTAGTACTGATAAAGAAACATTCTTAAAAGCTTGTGAGAATATGTTTGACGCTTTAATATCCAAATATCAAAAAGAATTAAAAGCTTTAGATGAAAGAGAAAAAGCGCTTACCGCTAAAGAACAAGAAATCGAAGCTAAAATGCAAAATGCTTCCGAACATTTAGCCAATGCTGAGGCGAGAGAACAAGTTGCCAATATCGCTCATGATAATGCTCAAAAAGTGATGGACTTAACTAGCATGATGCCTACTAATCCGGATATTCAAAACTCTTAACTAAGGTTATACCAGCCTTAGTTTTTTCATATATATAATTAGTGATATCTATGAAAGAAAGCCTAAATTATTATTATAACTTAAATATATCTGAAGTCTTAAAATATAATGAAATTTATTATTTTAAATTAAATAATCAAGAATATTATTTTGTTCCCCTAAAAAGGCAAGAAAAAGAATTAACTGATATTCTTGCAGTATCCGAAGAATTAAAAAGTCGCCATATTTTTGTTCATGCTCTAATTCCCAATATTTTTAATACAGTTATCACTAATGTTTATAATACTAATTATTGCTTGTTAATGCCCTATGGCGATACCAAAGAAGAAATTACTTTACCAGCTTTAATAAGCTTTAATAAAAGTTTAGTTTTAAACTCACTTAAAAGTAATTTATATCGTCTTTCTTGGGCTAACTTATGGAGCCAAAAAATTGATTATTTTGAATATCAAATATCCGAATTAGGTAAAGATAAAGAACTTATTCTAAATAGTTTTAGCTACTACATCGGTTTAGGTGAAAATGCCATTAGTTATGTTAATAATGCCACTCTAAAATATAAACCCACCCCAAGTGATAAAATTTGTTTATCCCATCGTCGGATTGGTTTTCCTAATTATAAATTAAATTACTTAAATCCGTTAAGTTTTATCTTTGATTTAGAAGTCCGAGACCTGGCGGAATTTTTAAAGAGTGCTTTCTTTGCTAATGAAGACACCTTAAGTTATTTAAAAGAAGCCCTAAAATCAAATACTTACTCAATCTATAGTCTTTCTTTACTTTATGGTCGTCTATTATATCCCACTTATTATTTTGATTTATATGAACGCATTATGAATAATGAAGAAAGTGAAGAACTCTTACTTCCGATTTTAGAAAAAGCCCCTAAATATGAATTATTCTTAAAAGAAGCTTACTTAGAAATAAGTAAATATGCTCCAATTGATAGAATTGAATGGCTCTTAAAAAAAGAGTTATAATGTAACATTAATAACTCCTTCAATTTCTGGTACTTGTTCTTTTAAATAAGCTTCTATTCCATATGTAATGGTTTCATCCTGAAATCCACAATTTTGACAAGCCCCTGTAAGTTTAATATAAACAAATTTATCTTCATAACGAATAAATTCAATATCGCCCCCATCTTGATTTAAAAGGGGTCTTAAATCCTCAATTAATTCCTTTATTTTACTTTCCATATGCATCTCCTAAAGACATTATATGTGAAAAAACTCCCAAAGTAAAGAAAAATATGCTATAATTTAAGTGGTGAAATATATGTATAAAAAAGGTGACATCGTAAAATGTACCATAAGTGGCTTTAAAGAATATGGCATATTTGTTAAAGTAGATGATAATTATGATGGTTTAATTCATATTTCAGAAATATCTGAAAGTTTTGTTCGTAATGTTACAGATTATGGCGAAATAGGGGATACTATCTTTGCTTTAGTTTTAGAAGTAGATGAGGATAATAACCATTTAAAATTATCTATTAAAAACTTAAATTATAAAGTTGATGGTAAAAGTATGCAAGAAAGAGACAATGATGGCTTTTTACCTTTAAAAAATAAATTAAACGGTTGGATTACGGAAAAATTACAAGAAATCAAAAAATAAGTTTGCATTTATCTTAATAATAGCTTACAATATAGATAACTTGACAATTACCAAAAATTATGTATAATAGAAGCACATTTAAGTTTGAGGGGATATAATTATGAAAAAATACCAATTAATTAAAAAACGTTTAGCGGCTTTAGGCTTAGCAGCTATTATTACTTTAACCGGATGTGGTGGTAAAAACCATGAATCTAAAACACCGGACATAAGCACTAAGCCAAGCATTAGTGATTTTGTTGATACACCCGATGAAAGTGTAGATATTACCGAAACACTAACACCTGAGTTAAATGAAACTCCGGATATTAGTATTACTCCGGATGAAAGTATCGAAGAGTCGGTAGTAACTCCGAGTCTTGAGCCTGAAAAAGAAAAAGATAAAGATAAAGAGCCTGCAGTAGCTACTCCTGAAAAAGTAACACCATCAAGTAAACCAACAGTTACTCCAACCGAGACTCCTACCCATACTCATGCATATGGCGCTTGGACTAGTTATGATGATACTAAAGAAATTAGAACTTGTGCTTGTGGTGAAATAGAAACTAAAGACCATCAATATGTTACTAAAACTACTACTACTAAAGATTTAAA
>CANQHB010000040.1 GCA_947623755.1 uncultured Bacilli bacterium
TCCTAACTGCTGTCTCCCGTAGGAGTCTGGGCCGTGTCTCAGTCCCAGTGTGGCCGATTAACCTCTCAGTTCGGCTACGCATCGTTGCCTTGGTAAGCCGTTACCTTACCAACTAGCTAATACGCCGCAGGCCCATCTCTAAGTGAAGCTTTAAGGGCTTCTTTACTCCGTAGAGCTTATTCGGTATTAGCGATCGTTTCCAACCGTTATCCCCAGCTTAGAGGCAGGTAACCCACGTGTTACTCACCCGTTTGCCACTAGGTGGAAAATCCAAATCAAATCAATTCCAGCTTTGTGCAAGCACTCCACTTTCCTTAATTATCAATGGGCCACCTCGTTCGACTTGCATGTCTTAGGCATGCCGCCAGCGTTCATCCTGAGCCAGGATCAAACTCTCAATAAAAAAGATTTATCTAATAAAATCTCAATCTTAAGTTTAATCTAAGCTACTCAAATTGACTTTTTAACTTAGTTTTCAAAGATCATTTCTTGCGCTGCCTATTTTGCATCGCGTAGATTTAATATACCATTTCCGCGATACTTTGTCAACAGCTTTTTTGATTTTTTTGCACTTTTTTCTAGGCTTTTATAGCCTTTTTTCCTGAGTGCATAAGTAATATAACAAAATGAGAAAATAAAGTCAACACTTTTTTATGATTTTTTTCGACATTTTTCGATTTTTTTCGCATTTTTGCCTTTTTCTATGCTTTTGAGGGGTTTTTTTGACTTAAAAATATTTTTCTACT
This sequence comes from uncultured Bacilli bacterium, assembly GCA_947623755.1. Taxonomy (GTDB): domain Bacteria; phylum Bacillota_I; class Bacilli_A; order RF39; family UBA660; genus Caccenecus. The sequence goes on from CANQHB010000040.1 coordinate 747, forward strand.
TTAAATATTTCTTTTTTATTTTTTATATTACTTACTTTATAATATATGTTAAAGATTGCAATTTAATTACTTTTTTATGTTTTTATTTTTAAATTATATTGGAATAATTTATCTTCTTTAACCTTCCTTAAAAGTGCCCTTATTTATAATAATGCTTTTATATTTTCATTTTTTGATAAATTTCATAGTATTTATTTATTAAATTAGGTTCAAAAGGTCCTTCATTGTGTCTTTTCATTTCAATAAGATTACTTAACTCATTTTTTATAATCATTTCTATTTCGGGAGGATATTGCATTAATTTACGATGATAATTGTACTCATTATAATCTAAGATTTTAAACCCACCATCAGGAAATACTCGCAAATCTAAATCATAATCTATATATTTTATTATGCCATTATCAATTATAAATGGGGTTGCAATATTGCAATAATAAAATAGACCATATTCTTTTAGTTGACCGATAATATTAAACCATCTTTTCTTATAGAAAAAAAGGATAGCTGGCTCTTTTGCATGATAACTGCGACCATCAGCTTCCGTTAACTTGGCACGGTCATTGGCAACAATTAATTTTTCATCATCTATATCAATTACAATAGCTTCATCGCATACTTGATGTAATTTACCATTATGTTTATAGCAATGAATCTGTAATTTATCTCCTACCTTTATATTATTATTCATTTTTCCTTTCGCCTAGCTTTCAACAATCAATCTTATTATAACAGAATATATAAAAAATAACAAACTTTTATTTGTTATCTTTTACATTTCTTTATTTTTCTTAAGTTAATTGGAAATATTAATTAGCAAGAATGGCGACGGCTTTTTCTAATTGACGGTCGATAATTTCGGTGACATTGCCATTTTCATCCGTTACTTCTTCGTTACTTATCGGATAATCAGGAATTAATCCAACTTTATCGATACATACCCCATTAGGTGTTAACCATTTAGCAGAAGTATATTTTATCATAGAGCCATCATCTAGAGGCATGGTTTGTTGGACTTTGCCTTTACCAAAAGAAGTTTCGCCGACTAATTTAGCACCATAACTTTCTTTTAAAGCGGCAGCTAAGATTTCGGAAGCGGAGGCCGAATTGCCATTAATTAACACTACTAAATCATAATTTTTTTGAGCTTCAGTTTCATCCTTATAGTTCGTAACATTGCCTTTGTAATCTAGGCTATAAATAATTTTGCCTTTTTCAATAAACATACTGGCAACATTATGGGCAGCGTCTAAATAGCCTCCGGTGTCATCACGCAAATCAATGATTAGTGAGGTCATGCCTTCTTGTTCAAGCTTGGTTAAAGCTTTTTTTACTTGTTGGTCTAAAGTCTTAGAAAAGGCACTAATGTATAAATAACCTATCTTGGTATTTTCAATCATATAATAATCAATACTAGGATTAATAATGGTTTTATTAGCAAGAGTTATTTCAATCTCATTATCCCCACGTTTTAATTTTAAAGTAAAGTCTCCAGTAGATTCTTTAATTTTGGTGGCGATATCACTTACACTTAAATTTTCTTCACCATTAAAGCTAATTATGATATCGCCTTCTTTAATGCCAGCTTCTTGGGCAGGAGTATCATCATAAACTTTAGTGATGACTTTAGTATTATTGTTAATAGAAATACCTATTCCTCGATATTCGCCAGATAGGCTATCCACTAAATCACTAGTATCTTCATCATTTAAGTAAGTCGTATAGTCATCACCTAGATAATTCATCATGGCGGCGATAGCTTTTGATAAAAGCGCTTGTTTATCAATATCCTCGTAATATTCAGAAATAATATTGGCATAAACTTCTAAGAATTGGTTTAGTTCAGGGTCTTTAGCTAAATCAGCATAGGTAACTTTTGAGGTAAGCTTATTATTGTTGTATACTATTACGCCCGTTGTTAAGGCAGATACAATGCTAGTTATGACAACGATAATTAAAACCCAAACAAGACTAAAACCATTATTTTTATTTTTCATTATTTCACCCCATTATTTATTGGCTTTATATTTTTAGCTTTATTTAATTATTAAAACTTTTTAGCAAGAAAAATACTAAATATTAATAAGCATTGGACTAGATTAGTTATACTTATAATCGTATATATCATATCATAATTTTAGGGAAAATTAAAGAAAAAAGATACTTTTTATGTATCTTTAATTAATATAATGTTTTAAGCTTATTTAATTTATTCGCAGTTTATTCGGTTTCTTCATTAGTTTTAGGAATGTATTTTAAGACTTCAACCATTTTTTCGTTAGTAGTATAAGTATTGGTAATTTTGCCTTTACTTATTTTTACTAAAGTGGGGCCAGAAACACGAAAATCTTCAATATTTTTTGCAGTTAAATTGGCCGTATCACTTAAATATTTTTGGTTAAGTTCATTACTTAAATCGGCTAAATATAATGGTAGAGCGTCTGTATTACGATTATAAGTATTCATTAAGCCCGTATAATAGACAGATTCTGGGACACTAGCATCCATAATCATAACGTAATATTCATCATCTGGAAATTTTAACATAGACCCGACTAAAGTCATATTGTAATTGATTTGTCCAGGTGTAGTTGTTCTTGCAGTTTCTTCCTTTTTATTAAATAAATCTTTGGATACAAATATTCTGGTAAATAAGTAAACTAATAAAATGCAGACAATTACTACGACCAGAATAATTATAAATCTGCGAATTTCATTTTGGTCATCACTAATATAACCGGGATTTTTTATTCTTTTGTTTTTATTCTTTGCCATAATCACATCACCAATTAGATTATAACAAGAAAAAAGAAAGAAAGCAACAATTCTCGCATTCTTCCTTGCATTTTTCCCGATTTTTTTAGGTTTTTAGCCCTATTTAGTCGCGGATACCGTCGTAACGTTACCTAAAGATTCCGCAATGGTGACCATTTCCGCAGTAGAAAGGTCGTTGCTGGTTAGATAATAGGAAACATCTCCACTAGTCCAATACATAGAGTTGGCACTTTTGGCCGCGATGGTATCGCTTAACATAACAGGGTCGCCATAGACAGGTATTACTTCAAATTCACTAGCGACGGTGGCAACTTCTTCAATTAAAACAAAGTTTTTGTCGCCAGCGAATGTTAAAATGACACGATTACCGTCATCAGTATCTATTTTTTCACTATTTGATAAATAAGTAGAACTAGGAATATAAAGAGGATAAATAATACTATCTAAAATATTGCTTGATTTGGTATCACATTCTTCATTTTGGCAATTAGTTTCATTATTGGAGTTTGAGGTACTATTTTCGTTATTATTTTGATAATTGGAGTCTTGAGGTTTTTTATTAGGGGTATTTTCACTAGATTCATTATTTAAATTAGGGTCAATTAAGTCTTCAAGAGCAAAATCACTGGCTTTTAGATTGGCCTTTAAATCGATGGAAGTAAAGTTAACCTTAATATTTACAATATCATCATTATTATATACTTCAACCGATTCAAGGTTCATATTTTTGTCAAAATAAACTTTTTGATAGGTGAGTTCGGCATTATTAGGATAGTTTACTTTAGTTTTGATACAGTAGCCTTTGTCTTTTTCTTCTAAAGTGGCAGTACTATCATTTTTGATATCCTTAATTATACTTGATAGAATATAGCTTTGACTACTGGAATCAGGCCATTCACTTTGAAATTTGAAACTTTTGTTTAAACTAGGAGTTACCACATAAACTCCTTCGGTGTTTCTTAAAATAATTTGTTCATGATTGTTAGTTTGATTTACTAATGTAACTTTGTAATAATTATCTTTTAAATAATCGGCTTCGATACTATAAGTAAATGTTTCTTCGTTACTTACGATTTCCATATTACCTTTTAGGACGTAGGATTTAGCTTTGCTAACATTTTTTTCGAATTTGGCAATTAAATCTTCGGGAGTTTTTTTACCACATCCAGTCAGTAGAAACATTAAACCAATAGCTATTAGAGCTAATTTTTTCATATGACACTTCCTTTTCTAATTAAACTATACTCTTATGGGTTTAAAATATGCATTTTTTTGGAATTTTAACAAATTAAAGTTTTGGTATAATTTCTTTATTATGCGCAATAATATTAGTAAAGGACGTGATTAAATGGAAACATTGCAAAAGATAGCACTTATTTTTACCATTATTGGAGCTATTAACTGGGGATTAATTGGATTTTTTGATTTTAACTTAGTTGCTAGTTTATTTGAAGATGCTTCAGTAGTATCAAGAATAATCTATTCGATTGTCGGTGTTTGTGGAATAATTAATATTTTCTTATTATTTTCACATATTGAAAATGACCCTAGATAAGAGTCATTTTTTTATTTTATAAATCCATTTTTTTAAGTAAATTTTTGGTATGGGCAACACTTAAATAGCCCATATAACTGGCTTTTACTTGATTATAGTTAGGCGCGTTTATCTTTTTTAATTTGCGCATTTTCTTTTTAATGCGTCTTTTCGTTTGCGGGTTTATTTTTAAAATAAGTCTTTTGCCTTTTAAAAAGAAATAATAGCCAAGAAAACCAAAGCCGTGGTCTAAATCATAGATATTAGTCTTATGATTTAACTCTAGTTTAAATTCGTGAAGTTTTGCTTCAATTTGACCACGAAGTTGTTTTAAAAATTCTTTATCGTGATGGAATATAACAAAATCATCCATATATCTTACATAATATTTGCAATGAAGTTGTTCTTTAATATAGTGGTCTAAATCATTTAGAAAGTAGATGGCTAGTAATTGAGAGGTCATATTGCCAATAGGTAAGCCTTTACCTTGGGGATAAAGAGGAATCCGCTTTAGTTCGGCAATTTTTAAGTCTTTATCAAGAATGTTTAGTTTACTAATCCGGTCAATTTCTTTATTAACTACCCTTCTGATATGGCGATTAACATATTCTTCATCAGTACTATCAATTATATTTTTAACGACTTTTAAGATATCTTCATCATCAATAAATCTCTTTACTTTTTCATAGATTAATTCATGGTCAATGCTATAAAAATATTTTTTGATATCACATTTTAGGACGTATACTTTATCATAGTTTAGTTTTAGTTTATTAAGATACATTTTGACGTAGCGAATACCTTCTTTAGTCCCCTTTCCCACCCGAGTGGCAACATTTTGAGGAATTAAATGGGGATTAATACCGGGGGCTAGGACATATTTACTTATTAAATGATTAACAATTTTATCACTCATGATTTCACTCATGATAATCCGATACTTAGGTTCATGAACTAAAAAGACATTATAATTACTATGCTTATAACATTTGTTTTTTAAAACAGTCAAGATACTTATTATGTTGCTAGAATAAAATAATTCAAATTTATGAAGTTTGCCTTTGTTTTTGGTATTTAATCTTATTATACTATACATTTCCCGAATTTTATCGATATCAACTAAATCTTCATATTTTAACTTAACTTTTAAGGCCACTTTTTATTAGTCCATACGCTATTTTGCGAATTTCAATGATATAAAGACTAGTTGATTCGAATTTTTTCTTGCTAATTATTCTTTTTTCAAAGGAAGTAGCAATGTAAAAGTCGAGCATGCTTAGTTTAATAATTAAATCCTTTAGATATTTTATTTTTATTCTTTCAACATCATTTATACTATAAGAGAAAATGAGTTCAATTATTTCATACATGGTTCGTTCAATGTTTTGTTTTAGGACAACTTCACTTTTGGGATAATTTACTAATTGTTTGTTTATGTAAGCAATAGTTTTCTTGCTATTGTTTAGTAAAGAAAAATTAGAGTTCATCGACAAAATCCTTAATTAAGCGATAGTTGGCTTGTTCTTTTTTGACTTTAATTTCAATTGCCGACATGAGATTGTTTAACATGTTAGAGATTAGGATACTGCTTTTGGCCTCGGTTAGTTTAGTTTTGTAGGTATTGTCGTTTTTAGTTTCTAAAACATAAGCACAGTCATCAATTATTTCAATTAAATTGACGTTATGACGATTTAAAACGCTTTTTACTTTGGCTTTGGCATTCATGGGGAACCCAACTTTATTTTCACGGATTTGGTAGCCAAAGAAATAATTTAATAAGTAGGCGTCGTCTTCAAAAGAATAGTAGAAATTACCAGATTTTATTAGAACAACATAGTCTGGATACATTTCTTTAAATTTTATATATTTATCAACTGTTTTCATATTAATCCCTCCCACAATTTTGTAGTTAAGATAATACTGCCCATCATAACTAAGATAAATATAAATGATAAAAATATGCTTTATTTATCATATTCTTATATAAGATAAATATATATTAGAAGTCGAATTTTGTCAATAAAAAATGGTTACTTTTAGTAAACTTTTTGAAGGCTAATTTAATGATATTTAACTTTTATCAATATACTTAAGAAATACTTAATTAAAAGCAATTTTATTATTTAATTTGTTTCTAAAAAAACAAAAAAGGCACTTCTCTTAATTAAGATAAGTGTCCATCAAAAGTAATTTGTTTTTGTAGGCATTTAGTCCTTAAATGTTCTACAATTTTATTGTAACATAATTTTTATAAATTACAACTAAATATGGCAGAGTTAAAACTCTACCATAAAAAGATAATCATATCTTGCCAATATTTGAATAAGAAAGCAATACTGGCAAGAA
>CANQHB010000041.1 GCA_947623755.1 uncultured Bacilli bacterium
ATTTTAATTTTTCTATTTTTAGTAAGCTCTTTAATAGATAGAAGAGTATAATAGCCTTCGGTAGTATTATTATTTAAGTAATATTGTAATTCTGCCGGTGATTTTTTTTGGCCTAATAAGACGCCATATTGATAGTTACGACTTTTAGGGGAAGAACAAGTTAAGATTAAATCACCAATACCAGCATAAGAAAGAATAGTTTTAGGATTACATTCTAGTTTTTCTAAAAGTTCTTTGATATCATGAAGAGATTCTGTTAAAAGGAATGCTCGTGGGGAATCAGAATAGCCTAAACCATCTAGAATGCCAGAGGCAATGGCAATAACATTTTTAATACTACCACAGATTTGGGTACCATATAAATCATTGTTATTTCGGAGTTTTAAATTAGAATTAGCTAGGGCGTTATTAATAGTCTTTAAAGCTTTTTTACTAGTTGAAGAAACCGAAAGGCTAGATGGTTCTTTATTAATTAAATCAATAGCGAAGGTAGGACCAGAAATAACAGCAATGTGTTTGGCTTTTAGAATATCTTTAACAATATCTGATAAAAAACTACAAGTATTATTTTCAATACCTTTACTAGCTATACAGATAGGGGTTAAAGTATTATAATTCTTTTTAATATCTAAACAAACTTTTCTTAAATATTTTGCAGAAGTTCCTAATATTATTAAATCGGCTGAAGAAGTTGTTTCTAGAATGTTAGAAGTTACATTAATATTACTAGGAATAGAGGCTTCAGTAATAGGCTTTAAATTATGGTGTTTTTGGAATTGGCTTTCTAAATCTTTGTTTTCAGTCCACATTGTTATTTCATGGTTATTATCGGCAATATTAAGAGCTAAAGCAATACTATAAATACCAGTTCCAATTATACTTATTTTCATTTTATATTCCTCATTTCATTATATATTTTATTTAAATTAGCTTCATATTTGTTAGCTTTTTGATGGTAATAGATTTTATTTTTTAAGTTAGCCGGCATATATTCTTGGGGATAGTAGTCATTTTTATAATTGTGAGGATAGATATAATCAGGAGAAGGATTAATAAGGTGCTTAGGTACAGGACCAGCTAAGCCTTTATTAATATCGTTTATGGCTTCATTAATAGCTAGGTAGGCACTATTACTTTTAGGAGATAGAGCCATTTCCGTGACCACAACGCCTAAAGGAATAATAGCTTCTGGTAGTCCAACTAATTCCGCGGCCGAGATAGCAGCTTGCACTTTAGGACCAATTCCTGGATTGGCAAGACCAATATCTTCGTAGGCAATAACACTCATTCGTCGGTAAATACTATCTAAATCGCCAGCGACTAAGAGTCTAGCTAAGTAATGCAGTGAAGCGTCCACGTCACTACCTCGAATAGATTTTTGAAAAGCACTTAAGACTTGATAATGGCCATCTTCATCTTTATCGTGGAAGAAAACGGCTTTGTTATTGATATTTTTAATGGATTCAATCGTAATTTCATGGTCTTTACTAGAGTAGTAGCAGACTTCTAAAAGATTTAAGGCTGAACGAAAATCACCGGCAGAAAGAGAAGCAATATGTTTTAGGGCTTCATCGTTTACTTTAATATCCGGTAATTCCTTTAAAACTCGTTTTAAGCCGGTTAGAATATCTTCTAACGATAATTCTTTTAGTTCAAATATTTGGCATCGACTTCGAATTGCAGGATTTATTTTATGATAGGGATTAGAAGTAGTAAGGCCTATTAAAATAATTAAACCAGATTCAATATGAGGAAGTAAGATATCTTGTTTATCTTTATTCATGCGATGGATTTCATCAATTACTAAAATCATTTCACCATACATTTTAGCTTCTTCAATGGCAATATCAAAATCTGCCTTATTGTTTGTGGTTGCGTTTAAAAATTTAGATTTAATTTTTAGTTCGTTTATAAGAGCATTTGCAATACTAGTTTTCCCAATCCCGGGTTTACCATATAAAATCATAGAAAATAATTTACCATTTTTGACTAAGTTAGATAATACTTTATTTTCCCCAATTAAATGGTCTTGACCAATAATATCCGTTAATTTTTGCGGACGAATTTTATTTGCTAAAAGTTCCATTATTATCACCTAAATTAATTATACCATAAAATTAATGTTCGTGGTATAATTAAATAAGGTGGTTGTATGGAAAAGGAAGAATATGGAGAGGTTTTAGCAAGAAATCCGGAATTAAAAAAATATATTGAAGAGTATTTAGTCGCAGAATATAACACTTCCCAAAATAGTCGTAATTCTTATAAGTATGATTTAATTAACTTTGCCCGATTTTATAAAAGAAATATTGCTTATTTGCAAAAAGAAGATATTCAAGAATACTTACGATGGGAAAATAAACGAAAAGCTAAGACGAGAGCTCATCATTTAACGAGTTTAAAGAATTTTTATAATTATTTAATGAATATTAATGTTATTAAGATAAATCCCTGTGATAGTATAAAAATGCCCAAAGTTGAAAAAAAATTACCGGTCTATTTAACCATCCAAGAAGTAGATAGGTTACTTAATATTAGAACTAGCAATGCTTATGATTTAAGGAATAAAGCAATGTTAGAATTGTTATATGCAAGTGGCATTAGAATTAGTGAATTATGTAATTTAACAATAAGCAATTTATATTTGGAAGATAAAACAATTAAAGTGATGGGAAAGGGGAGTAAAGAGCGGATTATTCCCATAAATGATTATGCAATAAAAGCATTACAAGAATATATTACTTATGGCCGAGGTGAACTTTTGGGAACAAAAGATAGTGAGTACGTATTTATTAGTAGTAGGCATACCAAAATTTCCAGACAAGCTTTTTTTAAGATAATTAAAGAATTAGTAGAGAAGGCCGGAATTAAAAAAAATGTTAGTCCCCATATTTTAAGACATAGTTTTGCTACTCACTTACTTAATAATGGGGCTGATTTAAGAATTGTTCAAGAATTATTGGGGCATAGTGATATATCTACAACGCAAATATATACACATGTATCGAATGAAAAGTTAGAAAAAGATTATGATAAACACCCCTTATTAAAAAAATAGAAGTCATCGAAATCATGACTTCTTTTTAAATTATTAATTAACGACTTTCTCTGTTGCTTCTGCTGCTTTCATTTCTAGAATTTCTAGAACTTTCATTACGGCAGCTTCTTTCGTTTCTAGAACATTCATTTCTAGAACTTTTTGAGTTTCTAGAACTTTCGTTATTTCTAGAATTTCTACTGTTTTGACTTTTCATGACTTTTTCCCTCCCACTATTATTATGGCAAGTTAAAACTTGATAATTCATATAATTTAATGGTGATAATATGGAAATAATTGGTGCTTTGCTAGTATCTACCATTGCAGGGTTGTCGACTTTAGCTGGGGGGTTAGTCATATTTTTTAAGTTTAAAGAACGGAATGTTAAGAAATTTATTACGGCGTCGCTGGCTTTTTCTTTGGCCATAATGATTGGAATTAGTATAACTGATTTAATTCCAGATTCTACTTTTGTTTTATTAAAAGAGAAGGGGATACCTGGAGGAATTGTTTATGGGGTTATAGCTTTTGGAGTGGGAATTGTTTTAATAAAGTATTTAAATAAATTAATAACAAAACAAGAAGAAAAATATAATGACCTTTATAAGCTCGGAATATTAAATATGCTGGCGTTAATTTTACATAATTTTCCAGAAGGAATTGCCACATTTATGAGTTCATATAAAGATATGGGAATGGGTATTAAATTAGCCATTGCAATAGCATTTCATAATATTCCGGAAGGTATTTCTATTGCTGTTCCAATATATTATGCAACAAAATCCAAAGGGGAGGCCTTGTTTAAAACTTTTTTATCAGGAATAGCTGAACCAATTGGAGCGATACTAGCTTATATCTTTTTAAGTAAATTTATTACGAATAGTTTAATTAGTATTATATTAATTTTAGTCGGAGGGATAATGATTACTTTAGCAATTGAAGTAATTTTACCAAAGGCTAAAAAATATAAGGAAAATAAATATTTAGGGTTAGGACTAGCAATAGGTTTTATATTAGTATTATTTAATTATCTAATGTTTTAGTATTATCATTAGAATTTATAGCATTCATAATTCTTGTTATAACATAGTTTTTATCATTGGGATAAGAAGTATAAAAAGTGATAAGTTTTATATGACAGTTTTTTAGTAATTCGCGAACTTTAATATCTCTTTGTTTACGCTGATAATTATTGTGACTACTATCATTTAGTTCGATTAAAAGTAAAAGTTCAAACTCTTTAGTAAATATACCAAAGTCAATATTTTTAAATAATTCATTGTTATAGCCTGGAGTTACTTTATCTAAAATGGCAGCAAGATTTACTTGAGGAACTACGATATACTTTTCGTTTAAATCAAGAAGCTTGTGATAGAAGGTTAATTCATTTTTCGATAATAAGGTTTTTAATTGATACTTGTTATTAGTACTGGATATTTCTTTAGTTTCTTGATTGTTCTTTTGATAAAGAAAAATAAGGATAAGTAGACATGCAAAGAAGAGAAGGGCAGATTTAAAGTAACCAATTACTAAACCAAAAAGACAAATAATTAATAAAATGTTTTTAATTTGTTTCATAAATAATCACCATCTATAAAATAGCATAATTTTGATAAAAAAGATATACTTATTTATTATTTAGGTGATTTAGAAGTTTAATTTTTCAACAACTTAGTTAACATAATATAGATTTTGCGAAATGATATTTTGGGATAAAAAATATGCTTTTTGGTAAGAATATTCCTGGGATGATAGCCTAACTTGCTAATACTTCTATATAAGAAACGAAATAATTTTCATAAAAAACTTAAAAAATAAATTTTAAAAATTTTAAACTTTAAAAAAATTTTTCGAGCGCTTTATAACCTTATTTTAATTATATAATAAGGTTAATACACGCGTATATATCTTTATTAATATATTTAATTATGCTTTTTGGTAAGAATATTCCTGGGATGATAGCCTAACTTGCTAATACTTCTATATAAGAAACGAAATAATTTTCATAAAAAACTTAAAAAATAAATTTTAAAAATTTTAAACTTTAAAAAAATTTTTCGAGCGCTTTATAACCTTATTTTAATTATATAATAAGGTTAATACACGCGTATATATCTTTATTAATATATTTAATAAGGTTATATAATAAATAACCTATTTTTAAGTTTTAAATTAGGTTATGAAGAGGGGTTTTAATACAAATAAAAAGAGGCAATTAGTATGCCTCGGTACGGACCCAATAATAATCATTGTCTTTATTTTGGAAAGTATGACGATATAAGCGACCATATTTTTTAACAAAGTCAGCTTTGGCTGATTCCGATTCTTGTTCAAATGAACCTTTAAGGTTACTTAGAGCTTTAGTACATTCACTACTCTCCTCTTCTGAGTTATTAGTTAAATAACATTTGTTATTAGCTATTCTTAAGTAATAATCACTAATAATAATATTTCCTTTATGGTCTTTGATAGCTTTAAATTTTAAGCGATAAACATTAGTCTCGGGAGTTATAGCAACACTAAAGGTTTCAGCATTTCCACAGTAGTACTCCTCCCCTTCTAAATAACAAGTATTGGTACTAGAAATATTAAAACTACTAGTATTATCTTTAGAAATATCAGTGCCATATATGTCTTTATAGGCCGCATTTAATTTCTTTTTAGAAATAATATTGTAAGTACAGTTTTTTTCATCATCTTCGGAAGTTGTAAAGGTAACATTTTCCCCTATTTTACAGATTTTTATATCATTATCATTTTTACCAGTGCTAGGAGTGGTTTCTTTAGTTAAATCCTCACTATTTAGGTTATAGAAAGCCATACATAATTTATTACTATCAGAAATACTATCAATTGTGACAGTATTACCAGAATAAACCGTTAAACCACCACAATGGTATAAATCTACTTCCCCAAGATAGCTATATAATTCTTTTACTTCTACACTTTCAAAGTCTAGTTTTTCATTACGTGTTAATAAGATTACAACACATATGATGATTAAAATAATTAAACCAATTATAAAATATTTCTTTTTCATTTACTTCTACCCCACCCTCTAAAATTTAGACTTTACGAGATTGAATTTCCGCGATTTTTTCAAATACTTCCGCGGCATTTTGCTCATTTATTTGATTATAACCTAACTCCCGTAAAGCTTGAATTTTAATGGTATTTAGCTGTTGAGTACGGCTTAGTTTTTCTTCATTTTTTTGTTCTATTTCTTGAACAAAACGTTTATGACTTTCTTGAAGTTTGCTTTTGGAAGCACCACCATTATTGTATAAAGTTAAAGCGGAATAAAGAATGCCTTCAAAAATAAATTGGTGTTCTTCATCAAAAGCATAAACGTCAGGGCTAATAAAGCCCGTGGTTTTAGACATATAACCTAGAATATATTTAATTTCCGGAACATTATCAATTGATTGAAGCATATGATAGAGATAAGTAATGGCTTCTTTATTTTCTTCTTTTTTAGTTTCATCAAGAAGTTTTTCTTTTAATAAATAAGTAATATCGGCAATTAAAGTTTGTTCTTCTTTCGTTAAACCTTTCATATCAAAGTAGTTATCCATATCACTGGAACTTTTAACCCCTTGATTAAGACGATTTTCAACGGCCATTAAGTAGTCAGTTGTGATTTTAATACTTTTAATTGTACTTTCTTCGCCATCGTCAATATCTAATAATTTTAATAATAATATTTTCTTTTCTTTAGGCCATTTATTAATATCTTCTAATTCAAGATAGTTATAAACCATTTGACGAGAGACATTAAGATATTTGGCTAATCTTACTTTGGATATACCAAGTTCTTGTAATAATTCATTTAAACTATTCATTGTACACTTCCTTATCTTTTACATTATAATTATAATGTACTTAACACTTACTTGTCAAGTGTTTGAAATAGAAAAAACTTAAGAATTAATCTTAAGTTAAGTACCATAATTTCGTATTATTTTTATAGACTTCTTTAATAAATCCACAACCTAAGCAAGTATCATTATCATAGAAAACACAAGCTTGGCCAGGAGTAACACTTTTAGCTTGAGTGGGATATTTTATTTTAATTTCTTGGTCAGTAATACTTTCAATGATAATAGGAATTTCTTCACCTCGATAACGGAATTTAGCGGTTAAATTAGAGGGTAAATCGCCCATTAAATTGATATTTTCTAAAGTACAGGAATC
>CANQHB010000042.1 GCA_947623755.1 uncultured Bacilli bacterium
GCCCCAGCTTTCACCATTATTTCTTTTACTTTTCTTCCCCGATTATTTATATCTTTATTTAAAGTATTTAGTTTTCCATCCGAAAAAGTGCCGGCGCCACCTTCGCCAAATTGGACATTCGATTCTTTATCAATCCTTCCCGTTTGCCAGAAATCCTCCACCGTTTTAACTCTATCTTCTATTTTTTCTCCGCGTTCCATTATAATTACTTTATAGCCTTCCGAAACTAACATATACCCCGCTAAAAGGCCCGCTGGTCCACTTCCTACAATTATAATAGGCTCATTTAAATCTTCATTTCCTGGATTTGGTAATTTATATTCTAAATTAGGAGCTAAACTTATATTATCATTTTTATTATGCTTTAAAAAATCTTCTTCTTTTGCTATTTCTACTAAAACATCATAAACATAAAATATTTGTTTCTTATCTCTAGCATCAATCGACTTTTTAAATATTTCCCATTTCGTTATTTTTTGCTGTAAAATCTTTTCCAATTTTTCTTGTAATTTTTCTAAAGTATCTTCTTCTACCCGAATTTTTACTTGTCTTATTCTAATCATTTATAGCCTCTCCTACTATTAAACCACTAACCCAAGCAAAACCCAGATTATATCCTCCACAATCACCATCAACGTCCAATATTTCGCCCGTAAAATATAAACCTGGCACGATTTTGCTTTCTAAAGTTTTGGGGCTTATTTCCCTTAATGGTACTCCCCCTCGACAAACTTGAGCTTTCTCATAATCTCCCACTTTTTGAACTTTAATAGGAAAACTTCTTAATTTAGCAATAATTTTATCTTTATTAATATCTTCCCAATTTTTATTGGAATTAAGGCCTGCCCTTTTAAAAATTACCTTAACTAATTTATAATTTAAAAATCCTTCTAGTATTTCTCCACAGGTATAATTAGCTAACTCTTTACTTTGTTCATCTAAGTATTCTTTAAATTCTTGATTGGAACCTTTAAACCACGGCACAAGATTTAAGCTTACTACTTCTTCTTTTTTGTTATCTAATCCTCCGGCAATAAGGCCACTTAAGTTAAAACTGCAAATTCCACTTATTCCATAATTCGTAAACTGGACTTCTCCCTGTTCTTCTTTTATGGCTTTCCCCTCTTCGATTAAAGTTAAAATAGCTTCACTTCTTACGCCTTCCCAATCTTTATAAAAATTATCCGCCCCATAAATCATCGTTAAAGAAGGATATATCTTATTTATGGTATGACCAAGTTTTTTAGCTAATTCATAACCTTTTCCATCACTACCGGTAAAAGGATTAGCCTTACTTCCCATGGCAATTACAACTTTATCAAATAGATAACTGCCCTTATTCGTTTCAACTCTAAATTTTTGATTTTTCTCTATCTTTAAAACTTCTTCTTCTAAATGAACTGCTATATTAAGCTTTTCTATTTTCCATTTTAAAACATTAACTACACTAACGGCTTGATTAGAAAAAGGATAATAGTAATCATTAACATTTTTCCATACTAATCCTATACTTTTAAAAAAAGGTAAAACATCATCTTTTCTAACTTCTATTATTTCTTCCATAATATCTCTATCTTGAGAATGATATTTCGTTAAATCTTGATTAGCATTCCAAAAATTACATCGACCATTTCCGGTTAAAAGTAACTTCTTGCCAACTTTGTTATTTTTTTCTATTATCGTTACTTCGGCCCCATTTTCTTGAGCTTTTATTGCTGCGACCATGCCGGAAGCTCCCGCGCCAATTACTAAAACTTTCATAATCTCACCTTTAATCCTTTTCATTTTAACATTAAAACTAGTATTTGTCAAAAAAAGACAGCCGCAAGCTATCTTTAATTTTTAAGGTCTAAGTCCTGAACCTCCCTGTAAAGTAATTGTCTCTCCACTAATATAGGAAGCGGCCTCACTAGCTAAAAAGACGCAAACTGCTCCAATATCTTTTTTGGCGTCACCAAATCTTCCCATCGGAATTTCTCCAATGGTTTTATTGTAAGCATCCGGATATTCTTCTTTCCATTTAGCTAATTGCTCACTCATAACTAATGGACAAATCACGTTCACATTTATATTATCTTTACCCCATTCAGAGGCTGCGACCCGACTAAGTCCTCTAATTCCTTCTTTCGCGGCCGCATAACTAGATTGTCCTACTCTTCCAAATAATCCCGCACCACTTGCTAAATTAATGACTGACCCCTGCGTTTTTTTTAAATAAGGATAACACTCCCGCATATAATGAAAAGTTCCCATTAACCCGGTATCTATCGCTAATTTAAAGTCCGAATCAGTATGTTCTACTAACATTTTACCCGATTTAGACGCTTGCGCATTATTAATTAACACATTTATTTTTCCAAATTGTTCGATGGTCTTTTTAACGACCATCTTTACTTCTTCTTCATTTTGACCATCCGCGACTAAAGCTAAAACCGTATTTTGATACTTTTCCTCTAAAACCTTTTTAGCCTTATCTAAAGTTTCTTTTGTTCTTCCAGTAATCACTATATTATAACCTAATTCACTAAATGCCTCTGCAATCCCAAAGCCAATGCCTTTACCACCACCGGTAATTATAACTGTTTTTTCATCCATATTCATTTCTCCCTTATTTTAATTATAATCTAAATGGCCAAAATAAAAAAGACTATTTTTCTAAATAATCTTTTAAACTAATACTTTTTTTAACCCCGGAATACTCTCTAAAGGTTTAAAGTTTTCCCAAGTTATTTCTTCTAAATCCTTCTTTGTAACTATTCTATAACTATGTTTTTCGGGTTCAATAATAAAGTATTTATATTCTAAATTAGGTAAACAACAAGCTATACAAAAAGCATACTGTTTTAATTCTTTATTACAACATATATCTATTAAAAATATCTTTCTCTTATCTTTATTTTTAAATAAATAATCAATAATATTTTGGAAACTAAACTTTACTTCGGCATATCCATATTTACTTAAATCTAAGGAACATATCGTATCAACTACTAAACTTATTTTAGCTTCTAAACTATCAACCATTTCTATATTATATTTTAAAAATTCCAAAAATTCATCTCGGTAATAATTATCTTTTGTAATATATCCTATTTTTAAATCTATTTCTTCTAATTCTTTACGATTTAATCTACTTTTAAAGTTCTTTGGTCGTAATCTAAACTGAATATTTTCTAAATCTTCTTGTAAATCTAAATATACAACCTCATTATTAGGTAATAACACTACATTATAAGTATGTTTAATTCTTGATGAAGCTTCTTTATAACCTGTTGTTACTTGAAATCCTAATTCTTTTAAAACATATTCTAATATGAAAGAAAGTGACTTACAAATAATTGTCTCCTTCTTATAATCTTCTTCCAATTTCGTTAGATTATAAATACAATTACGATAAATCTCTAATCTTTGCTTCTTATTTCCAAAAGAAAAAGCTAAATCAAAAGACATTTTTAACCCCAATTTAATATATACATACCGAATTATTTCGATATCTTGCATTCCTTTAGTCTTTTGTTTAACTTCTTCTACAAACTTTTCTAAATCATTCATCGCCAATCACCCCTAAAAAATATTTACCAGAAAGTAAATATTTATATTTCTAAAATGGCTAAATTAAGCTTTACTTACTTGATAAACTTCTACTTCTACTGGAGTTTCTTGCCCAAATAAGTTTATTAATACATTAAGTCTATTATTTTCTAAGTCAATACTATCAACTTTACCCATCATACCTTTAAATGGTCCATCAACAATATTAACATTATCTCCCACGGCCATTTCAGATTCAATATTAACTCTACTCATACCCATACTAGCAAGTATTTTATCAATTTCTTGTGGTAAAAGTGGTGTTGGTTTGGCTCCTTTTCCTGAAGAACCGATAAATCCTGTAACTCCTGGAGTATTTCGCACAATATACCAAGCCTCATCACTCATAACCATCTCTACTAATACATAACCTGGAAACATTTTGACAACTTTTTCTTTTTTTACGCCATCTGTTACTTTAACTTCTGTTGTTTCTGGTATAATAATTCGATGGATATAGTCTTGCATTCCCATTGATTCTGCTTTAGCTTCTAGTTTTTCTTTAACTTTCGCTTCATGACCGGAATATGTATTAACAACATACCACTCTTTTTCCATTTAAATTCCCCCTTTTATTACTGACATTAATAAATCTAATAACACAAAGAACCCTACTAAAATAAGTACAAATATAATTGTTGCAACTGTATATTTAAATACTTCTTTTTTAGTTGGCCATTTAACTTTGGCTATTTCGTTTCTAACGCCTTCAAAATAACTTTCCTTTTTTACTTTTTTAACCTTTTTATCTTTTTTGGCTTTCTTTTCTTTCATTTTAGCCGTATCAACTTTATTTTTAACCTTTTTAGTTTCTTTTTCTTTTGCTTCTTTAGTCATTTTTAATCTCCTTAAATTTTTCTAAATTAAAAAACACTTTCGTGTTCATCTATAATTTACCACAAAACTCCCAAAAAAGCAAGTATTATTTTTGCAAGACTAACCCTAAGCCTATTCCTACAATTAAAAATATTCCCAACATTAAATTAAAAGTTCCCATAACATTAAAAAGTAAAATCCCTGTTGACCCGACCATAAACGCGGCAATGACACTATAAGTTTCTTCTTTTTTATGCTGCAATAAATAATTCATAATTATACAAACTATGATTACTCCACCTACTAAACCTAAACCATAAACTCCAAACTTTAAACTAAAAGGATTAGCTAGTACCTCCAAAACATACTCATAACTTCCCAATAACATATATATTGCAGTTCCACTTATTCCTGGGACTATCGCGGTTACTGCATCAATAAAACCTAAAAAAGCTGTATATAAATAATGTAGTAATGTCCCCTTAAAACTAAACAAAGTTCCTCTTTTTATCCCATTAAGTAATAAAGTCAAAACTAAAAAAATTCCAAATAGCCCTCCATTTTTTTTATTCATTTTTAAATCATTTATAAAATTTAACAAAGTTCCTACAATTAATCCTAAAAACAAATACATTGTCTCCAAATAATAATTATTAAGTAAAAATAAAATCCCCCGACTAAATAAAACTATTGCTAACATTACCCCTAAGAAAAAATTAAATAACAACTTACTATTATTTTTAATATCATCAAAAAAATTTACAATGGCCATAATTACTTTCTCATATATTCCCATCGCTATTGCTAAAACTGCTCCACTTACACCGGGAATAATCTTGCCAATTCCTACCACAAAACCTTTAAGGATTAACTTAATATTCAAAAGTTATCACCCTTAAAATTTTATGCATTTAAAAAGAAGATATTAAATCTTCTTAGCAACATCTATTTTCATAAACATTTTGAACTTCATTTTCTTCACAACATGAATATGTTGGAGTATAAGTATGTCTATAAATATGATGATTTATTATTCTCGTATTGCATGGTTGAATATGTGGAACTTCATGACAAATATATCTATGACATACTGTTTCTCTTGGGCATTCATAAACTGGTGGACAGACAACTCCCGGCATAACGTCTCCCATCATACCCATTTGTGATTGATGGCATCCCATATTCATACCACCCATGTCCATACCTGTTCCCGCTTGATATTCATAATTTGAGTAAGCAGTTTCTTGCATAGATTCAAAGTCTCTATTGTTATTTATTTTCAAAATAATCACTTTTCCTTTCTAGTTTATTTTATTCTTAAATCTTTCCTCTGTTTAGGTAATTATCCCAAAAAAAAGGCCTTTCATTTAAAAAGGCATTTTCATATTTCCTTGACTAATATTTTTCATCATAGTCTTCATTTGTTCAAATTGTTTTAAAAGACGATTAACTTCTTCCACACTGCGACCACTTCCCTTAGCAATTCTCTGTTTCCGACTAGCTTTTAAAATATCTGGATGTTTTCTTTCATAAGGTGTCATAGAACTTACGATAGCCTCTACATGTAATAACTCTTTAGGGTCAATACTTATATTATTAAGTCCCATTTTTCTTGCTCCCGGAAGCATTTTTAAAATATTTTCTAATGGTCCTAATTTTTTAATTTGTTTTAAATTAGTTAAAAAATCTTCTAAGTCATACTTTCCTTTTTTCATTTTAAGCATTTGGTCTTTAGCGTCATCTTCACTAATTATATCTTCCACTTTTTCGGCAATTCCTAAAATATCGCCCATATCTAAAATTCGCTCAGCCATAGCCTCAGGATGAAATTCTCTTAATCCATCCATCTTTTCACTATCACCGACAAATTTTATTGGAATATTCGTTAAATGTCTAACAGATAATGCCACTCCACCCTTTGTATTACCATCTAATTTGGTAAGGATAGTTCCTGTTAAATTAAGTGCTTCATTAAATCCCTTTATCACATTTATAGCGTCTTGGCCCATCATGGCATCAATTACTAAAATTGTCTCATCAATCGTTACATTTGCTTCAATATCTTTTAACTCTTGCATTAAAGCTTCATCAATTTGTAACCGTCCAGCGGTATCAATAATTATATAATCATTATTATTTTCTTTGGCATAAGCTAAAGCTTCGTTTATTATATCTAAAGGTTTTATTTTTCCTTTTGTAAATACTGGAATATCAAGACTTTTACCAATTTCCATTAATTGTTCAATCGCCGCCGGTCTATATACGTCACATGCGACTAACAAAGGCTTCTTACTATGTTTTTTTCTTAAATAATTAGCGAGTTTCCCAGCCGTCGTTGTTTTACCACTACCCTGTAACCCACAAAGCATTAAAATAGTTGTTCCTTTATTAATTTTTAAAGGTTCATATTCACTCCCTAATAATTCTACTAATTCATCTTTAACTAATTTAATAAATAATTCATCGGGTTTTAAACTTTTACCCACATCTAAGCCTAAAGCTTTTTCTTTAACACTAGCTACAAACTCTTTTACTACTTGATAATTTACATCTGCTTCAAGTAAAGCTAGTCTAATTTCCCGCATTGCTTCACTAATATTTTCTTCGGTAATGGAACCCATGCCACGAATATTTTTAATCGCTTTACTAATTCTATCACCCATATATTCAAACATAATTATCATCTCCCATAAAAAATATTATATCAAAAAAAAAATCAGCATACAAGTTAACTTAATGCTGTATTTCTTATATCTTCAATAAAATCATCCATAATTGTTAAATAGGA
>CANQHB010000043.1 GCA_947623755.1 uncultured Bacilli bacterium
TTCCCGTAGTAAACAATTTTTTTTGACCTACAATATCATCACCAACATTTAATACTTTATATTGGGTAAAATTTACCATTTCTTTCTTTTCAAACTGTTCCACATATTCCTGATATTCTTCTTCTGTGGTTTCTTTTTCGTCAATATAGCACTTATCTTCTTCTCTTTTAGCTAAAATAATTTCTTCCATTTTATTTTTATTAAACTTAGCTTTTAAATAGTAATTATAATCTGCTCCGCCTGATGCAACATAAGTTCCATCTTCTCTTAATGCAGCCATTCCTCGAGCTACATTATAAAATCCATAAACAACTCCTTCTTCATAGTGTAAAACTAAATAAAATCTATCAGTTGAATCAATTGCTACGACCATTTCCTCAGTTTTATCTCCATCTAAATCGATTAATTTATAAGCTAAATTAACTGGTCCATATTGAAGAGACTTATAATAGTCTAAGGCATATTGTTTATTATTATCTTTATCAACATATTCTTTTTTACTATCTACTATATCTAAATAAATTTGTTTTAAATCAAGTTGTTCTTTTTCTTCTTCATCTTTTTGGGACTTATCCTTTACTATTTCTTTACTACCACAAGCACTTAAAATTAGTATTAAACAAACATTTACTATTACCCATATTTTTTTCATAATTTACCGCTTTTCACCTCTCTTTTTATTATACTATATAATCATTTAAAGATAAACCAATAAAAATAATATTGGTAATAAATTTCATTTTAAGGTATAATATAGAAGTGATGACTATGATTTTAATTATAATTATAATATTAACTCTTTTTCTATTTTGGACATACCTCATGTCTTTAGATAAGTTTAAACCATTAGATACTAAGTTTTATAACCGTATTATCCTAAAAGAACCCCTTACTATTTTCTTTAAAATCTTTACCAATTTAGCTAGTTTTAAATTTTTTATTATCATTTGTTTTCTATTTTATTTTATCTTACCTAAAACTCCAGCTTTATTATACATTTTTTTAATGTTAATTGACGCTTTATTAATTGAAATATTTAAACGACTTATTAAAAGAGAGCGCCCTAATATAAAAAGGTTAGTAAAAGAGAAGGGGTATAGTTATCCTTCCGGCCACACGACTAGTGCCACTTGCTTTTATGGCTTTACTATTTTTCTTACCCTAGCTAGTGATATTATTTTACCCCTCAAATTAATTATTAGCCTAAGTCTTATTTTCTTTATTTTCCTAATTGGCTTTAGCCGTATTTATCTAGGGGTTCACTATTTAAGTGACATTATCGGTGGTCTTCTAATTGGCTCTAGTTACCTTTTACTATACATCTATCTTACTAATAATATTTTAAATTTTCTTTAAACATGATATAATATTTTAATAAAAGGTGAAGTAAATGAAAAAAACAAGAAAATCTCGCAAAACAAAAATTGTTCCATTTTTTAAATATTTAGCCGTGGTTATCTTTATAATTACCATTATTACTTTAGGTTTGTTTAAATTTATTGATGTTGTCCCTGGCGAATATTTTTTAGTAATGTCTCTTTTATTAGGTTTAATCGCGACTATTTTTGCTGTTCTTCTGTTAAGTAAATCTCCTAAAAAAAGGGTCGTAGGAACCATTTTTAGTTTGCTATACCTCGTTATTTTAGTGCTAGTGATTGTTTATGAATTAAATACGATTGGTTTTTTAAAAAAGATAGGTTTCCAAAATTACAAAACTGAAAATTACAGTGTTATTGCCTTTAAAAGTTCGAATTACCAAAATATCCAAGACTTAAACAAGAAAAAAATCGGTAGTATGACCTTTAATAGTGTCGGCTTAAAAGACGCTAAGGCCAAATTAGAAGATAAAATAAAAGTTAGTTTTACCACCTACGATGATTTATTCCAATTAAAAGACGAATTTGTTAATCATAAAACCGACGCGATTTTAATTGAAGACGCTATGCTGGCCATGATTAAAGAAGATGACCCTGATTTTGAAAGTAGTATTGAGGTTATATATAATTTTTCTCTCGATATTGAAACTGAAGATATTGCTCATGAAGTAGATATTACTAAAGACGCTTTTAGTATCTATGTTTCTGGTATTGATACCTATGGCTCTGTAAGTAGTGTATCTCGAAGTGACGTTAATATGGTTATAACTGTTAATCCAAAAAACCATCAAATCTTAATTACTTCTATTCCTCGGGATTACTATGTTGAACTAGCGACTAAAAATGCTAAAGATAAACTTACTCATGCCGGGATTTATGGTATTGATATTAGTGTTGGCACAATTGAAAAACTTTTAGATACCAAGATAAATTATTATGTTAAAGTAAACTTTACTTCAGTAATTAAAATAGTTAATGCCTTAGGGGGAGTCGATGTTTACTCTGAATATAGTTTTACTTCTCAAGATGGTTACTACTATAAAAAAGGATATAATAGTGTTAAAGGTAAAGAAGCTCTATCTTTCGTAAGAGAACGTAAATCTTTTGCTGGTGGGGACCGCGTTAGAATAGAAAATCAAGCCCGGATGGTTGAGGCTCTTGTTAATAAAGCTATAAGTCCTGCGATTATAACTAAATATAATAGTTTATTATCCGCTTTATCTAATGCCTTTATTACTAATCTTGATGATGAAAAAATAACGGAATTTATCAAAATGCAAATAGCCGATAATCCTAAATGGACAATTGAAAATTATAGCTTAAATGGTCGAGACGCTATGGATTATACTTATTCTTATAAAAGTGTGAAATCTTATGTCATGGTGCCTGATGAAGATACCGTAAAAGAGGCAAAAGCCAAAATAAAAAAGGTTCTATCTAACTAGAATCTTTTTTTTAATCTTTGTAAAGGCGATATAAAGTAATCGAAGGTTTATTTAAAAATCTAAGACTCATCTTCTGGGTTCCTAATCCATTAGATATATATAAATCTTTTCCCTGTACTTTATAATAATCATCTATATAAGTCCGCGCTCCATCTTGTTTAATTATGCCTCCGATAAACGGAATTTTTAATTGTCCCCCTAAAGAATGTCCGGCTAAAACAAGAGGGGAATTAGTTATCTTTGTTATCATATCTGGCTTATGCATTAAAGTTATATTAAAATAGTTATTATCATATAAACTTTTATTCTCGGTAGTGTCCGTTAACCCAATAAAATTAAGAGGGGTAGTACTTTTATAATAAATAAGACTACTTTGATTATCCAACAATTTAAAATTTGTTTTTTCTAAAATATTTTTATAAGTACTTAAATATTTTTCATCATAATCCCCTATAACAGCCATCTTATCTAATTTAGCTTCAATCTTTTTAAAATATTTAATCATTAGTTCTTCATTATCCAAAGCTAACTTTTTACTATCAAATAAATCTCCGGTAAATACTACAATATCGGCCTTAAGTAAATTAATTTCTTTAACAATTTTTTTTAGGTCAGCCTCATTAACAGTTCTTCCATAATGCATATCAGAAAATTGAACTATTTTAAATCCGTTATAATCTTCACTTAACTTTTTATTATACACCGCGACTTCTTTCGTTTTAAAACCTATCGGATTTAAGTATCTTGCGTCTAAAAATAGGATAACTCCAACAATTATTAAAACACAAATTATTTTTATAAATAAATGACCTGTTCTTTTATCTTCCATATAAGCCTCCTATAACCCAAAAATCAGTATAATCGCCATTGCTAAAGTATTGTGCATAATATGCATTATCATCGAAGTTAAAATATTATCGGTCTCATAAAATGCTTTTGCCATAAAAAATCCTAACGCGCCATATGGAATAATAAAGATTAATTCGGTTAAATTAAAGTCGGCAATATGGGCTAAGCCAAAAAAGAAGGCGGTTGTTAAAGCAAAAGTATACCATTTACTAAAAGCTTTTTTAAAACTTAAGCGAAAAGTTATTTCTTCAATTATTGGTCCCATAAGTGTTATGGCAAGTATATTACTTATAGGATAATTTCGAAGTAAATCCCGATTTAAACTTTCATTAACGGGCATTCTATGAATGAAACTATTAATAATGGTATTAAATACAATCATACATGCAAATCCGATTATCCAATTTCGTAAAGCAACCTCAACATATTTTTTATCAAAATTTTGGAAATCTTCTTTTAGTCTTTCCCGGTAAATTATGACCATTACAATAAGCATAATAATGTATATTGCTAACTGTGATATGGTTGCTATTACTAGGTTATCACTAAAGTAGTAATTACCCAGTAAAATAGAACCCAAAAAAGATATTCCAAAATATAAAGCGATGGTGCCAATTCCTTTAAAAAATTCTTTAACTTTTTCCTTCATAATTTCTCACTCAATTCTTATTATAAATATACCATAAATTTAAATAATTAGACAATATTTTTCACATTATTTTACAAAATAACTATGTATGTATTGATATTTTTTAAAAAATTAGTTATAATAACTAATAGAAAAGTAAAAGGAGGAATAAATTCTTATGAAAGAAGCGACTGGAGAATTAAATATGACAGTTATTACCGTTGTAGCTATCGCCGCAGTAGCAGCATTTTTCTACGCATTTGTTTGGCCTAGTATCAAAACTACTATTCAAAGAAATAACAAATGTGCTAATACTTCTTACTGTGAACAATGTAATGGTAAAACTTGCCAATGTTATTATATCGATGATGATGGTAAAGAAGCTGGTCCTATTACCTGCCCAGATTCAAGTTCTAGTGGTGGCCAAGGAACTGGTAATAATGGCGGAAATACCGATTAATTTATAGGAGGTAAAAAGGTATGAAAGAGGCGACTGGCGAACTTAACGTGACAGTTATCGTTGTGACAATAGTAGCGGTGTTGTCTCTTTTTTTCTTTACAATAATATGGCCGAAAATACAGGGAAACTTTCGTCATAATGCTAGTTGTAATAATGCCATTTGTCCGTGTCCTGCCCGCGATTCAAATGGCTTATGCGTTATTCCAGAACATGGAACAGTCGAGTGTTATGTAAAAGGTCATCCTGAAGAAAAAATAATGTGCACTTGGAAGGGTTAACTAAGGTGGTATAATGAGAGAGTCCGTAGGTGGCGTAGCTTTATTTAATATAGTCATAGCTTTTGTTTTACTATTTACTGGTTACATAAGCTTATCAATTAACTATTCTAAGGCTTATAATGTCAAAAATGAAATTGTAAATATTATCAAAAACCAAGGAGGAGTATGCACCTCCCAATCATCTCGAGATGATAATAATTGTTACAACTTTGCTGAACAAATCACTGACTATTTTAGTGATGTAGCCTACCACAGTAATGGTAATTGCGATAACGGTTGGATTGGCTATAAACGTAATGGCGAAGTCATGGGTAATGGTGCTAAAAATGCTGCTTTTTGTGTAAGAGCCATTAAAAGAGAGGACAATAGTGAACTTCCTAATGCTTTATATTATCAAGTAGAATTATTTTATCAATTAGATTTGCCAATCTTTAATAATTTGTTTCAATTCAAAGTAAAGGGTGAAACATCCCGAATTTATGAACCTAACGAATGTGAATATGATAAACATAATTATTATTGGTGTTAAGGAAGTGATTAAATGCGATCATCAATAGGTGGGACATGGTTATTAGGCTTAATGCTAACATTTATTTTCTTATTTGTAGCCTTTATTATCTTAACTATTAACTATTCCCGAACTATTCGAATAAAAAATGAAATTATTAGTGTTGTGGAAAAATATGAAGGTTTAAATGAAACCTCTATTGAGCTTGTGAACAATTATTTACGAGCTAATTCCTACCGAGCTTCCGGTGTATGTACTGCCGAAAGAGAAAATGGAGTATATGGTGGTTTATCCTTAACTTCATTAGAATTAGAAGAAGCTCGTCCTGGAGTTAAATATTTCTATTGTATCCGTAAATATAAAGGTACCAACACCACACATTATTATCAAGTAGGAATTTTCTATAGATTCAATTTGCCTGTTTTAGGCGATACGGCCGGTTTTACAGTTAAAGGAACTACTAGTAACTTTATTTCCGCGGATAGTAGTACTTATAATAAAGTAATAGGGGATTAAGGAGGAAAAAATGAACGTCATAGTTTCAAATAAATATCAAAATATGTTATCAACTTTAGATATTGATGTCATAAAAAGTATCAATGGTGAATTTGAAGTCGAAGATTTAGTAAAAGAATTTACCAACTTTTATTTTAATAAAATGATTTTAGATATTACGGCCATTAAAGGTTATCAAAACATTAAAAACATTCAAAAATTATCAGTTAATTTTGACATGAGTAAAATAATTTTATTATTGGATGATTCCGCCATGGTTAATAGTGGGGCTTATCTATCCCAATTAGTTTCCATGGGTATCTATAATTTTACTCGTAATATTAACGCGGTTAAATTTTTAATTGATAATCCTAATTCTTATAAAGATGTTGCCCAATATCATAACTTAAATGGTACAGACACCAAAAATAATCCGGTTGAGTTTGATACTTTTGCCGGAAGTGGTTCAGGTGGTTTAAGAATTGTGGGCTTCCGTAATGTTACAGCCCATGCTGGGGCCACTACTCTAATTTATATGTTAAAAAAACATTTGGAAGTGGCCTATAATGTTGTAGCTTTAGAAGTTGATAATGAAGATTTTCGCTATTTTAACGATAAAAGTCTTAAGACCACCACGGATGTTGACTTATCCTTTAATATTGCCAACAATCCCGATGCCGAAGTAATATTAGTGGACTTAAATAATTCAAACCATAATGATTTATGTAATGAAGTAATATATTTAATTGAACCGGGTTTAATTAAACTAAATAAATTAATTCGCAATGACCGGGAAGCTTTTGAAAAATTAAAAGATAAAAAAATAGTTTTAAATAAAAGTGTTCTAACAAATAAAGATATTTCCGATTTTGAACATGAATCAAATAGTAAAGTATTCTTTAATATCCCTTATATTGATGATAAAAAAGAACATGAACCTATTTTAGATGACTTTTTAGTCGCCTTAGGTTTTTCGCGTTTAAACTCTAGTAGTTCTAATAAAACCAAATTATTCAATATTTTTAAATAAAATCACTTTGAAAGTGATTTCAGACTGTTGACAAAGTGGTATGTTTAAAATGAACATACTGCTTTTTGCTTGAAAATTTTTAATATATCAGTAA
>CANQHB010000044.1 GCA_947623755.1 uncultured Bacilli bacterium
TTTTTCTAAAAATAATGTTAATAACCATGAACTTATTAACACTAATTTTAAATTTCAAAAAATCTTCTAAATTATTCTAAAATATAAAGACAAAACTAAAATAATATGTTAAAATATTTTTAGTTATCTAAGAATGTATTAAAGAGGTGTAGCATAAATGGCAAAAGTAATTTCATTAGTTAATCAAAAAGGTGGAGTAGGGAAAACTACCACTAGCATCAATTTAGCCGCAGCTTTAGGAGTTGAGGGAAAAAAAACGCTTTTAATTGACCTTGACCCCCAAAGAAATGCCACAACTGGATTAGGTTTATCTAATGGAGATTACACTCATGATATCTATGAAGTTATAACTGGTAGTTGCAATATTGAGGACGCTATTAAAAAAACGAAATTTAAAAATCTTTCTATCTTACCCTCAACTATCAATTTAGCCGGTGTCGACGTAGAATTTGTAAAAAAAATGTTAGATAACCCTGAATTTCAACAAAATAAACAATTAAGATTAGCTCTTGATAGTATTCGCAATAATTATGATTATATCATTATAGATTGTCAACCAGCCTTAGGACTTCCCACTATGAATGCCCTAGTCGCTAGTGATTCGGTTATTATTCCTGTTCAATGTGAATTTTTTGCTCTTGAAGGTATTACCCAACTTTTAAATTCCATTATCATGGTGCAATCTAGCATGAATCCTAGTCTTCGCATTGAAGGTGTTTTACTAACTATGTTAGATGGCCGTACTATTATTGGCCTTGAAGTTATTGAGGAAGTAAGAAAATATTTTAAAGACAAAGTATTTAATACAATAATTCCTCGGTTAGTAAGATTAGTGGAAGCTCCATCTCATGGTAAACCTATAAATGTATATGACCCTAAAAGCAAAGCTACCATCGCGTATGCTAATTTAGCAAAGGAAGTGATTTCTCGTGACCGAGAATAGGAAAAAAGCCTTAGGAAAGGGATTAGAACAATTATTTTCAAATGAAGTTATCAACTTTGACAAATTTGAAGAAAAAATTGTTGATGAAGGTAAATCTAGTGGAGGTATAACGGAAATACCTCTATCTGAAATTCGAAGCAATCCTTATCAACCTCGTGTTATTTTTGATGAAAATGCTTTACAAGAACTAGCGGATTCCATTAAAGAACATGGTATTATCCAACCCATTATTGTGAAAAAAAGCATTAAAGGATACGAACTTGTCGCCGGTGAACGTCGTACTCGTGCCGCTCGTCTTGCGGGTCTTACTACTATTCCTGCTATTATTAAAGACTTTAATGATACCGAAATGATGGAAATAGCTTTAATTGAAAACATAGAACGGGAAAATCTAAACCCTATTGAAGAAGCTAAAGCTTATGAAAATATTTTAAAAATTAATAATATTACACAAGAAGAATTAGCCCATAAATTTGCGAAAAGTCGTAGTTATATTACTAACATGTTAGGGCTTCTTAACTTACCTGAAATAACTATTAAACTAGTTGAATCTAAAGAATTATCCATGGGTCATGCCCGAGCTTTAAGTAAGCTTGAAGATGAAAGTAAAATTAATGAATTAGCCCTAAGAATAGTAAGAGAAGGCTTAAGTGTTCGTGATACTGAAAAATTAATTAATCTTGAAAACTTACCTAAAAAACATACTATAAGTAGAACTAGTAATTTTGATATTCGTTATAGTATTTATGAAAATTTATGTCGGGAAAAATTAGGTGTTAAAGTAAAAATAAACAATAAAAAAATCGAAATTCCCTATAAAGATGATGAAGAATTAACGCGCATTTTAGAAAGCTTAAACATTTCGGTTGAAGGAGAATAAGATGAATTTCTTAAGAAAATTAACCAAAATAATCCTAACTAAACAAATACTTGGAACTGCCATTGTTATTTGTGTTGCCTTTATTTTAGTGGCTATCATTAACAGTGCTATTTCCAAAGTTTTAGTAACAGGTAAAAATTCCTTTGAAGTAAAAAAAAGAAAGTCTATTATTAAATTATTTCAAAGTATCATTAAATATATTATCTGGATGATTGGCATTCTAATTATTTTAGACTTTTATGGTGTTGATACCCAAAGTTTAATTGCTTCCATTGGTATTGCTGGCGTTGTTTTAGGCTTAGCCCTACAAGATACTGTTAAAGACTTTATAAGTGGTATTTCCCTTATCTTAGAAAATTATCTCCAAGTCGGGGATGTCGTAACTTATAATGACTTTACTGGTGAAGTAATTGAATTAGGTTTAAGAACTACCAAAATTAAAAGTTTTGATGGTCAAGTTTTAGTGGTCGCTAATCGTAATATTGATACTATCATTAATGCTTCTCAAAAAAAGGCCAACTTATTATTAAATATTCCCACTAGTTATGAGGAAAAAGTTCCTAAAGTTGAAAAAGTTTTAACTAGTGTTATTAACGACGCTATTAATGAAAAACTAATTTTTGAAGATAGCAAGTATTTAGGTGTTAATGAATTAGGGGCTCATTCCGTTGAATACTTAATTAATATTCACTGTGACCAAAATAAACGTTATGAGGTAAGAAGAGCTATGTTAAAAAAAGTCTTATTAGCCTATGAAAAAAATAATATAAAAATCCCTTATAATCAAATCGAGGTGCACCATGGACAAGACCTTTAATTTAAATGATATTGTAATTATGAAAAAGCCCCATGCTTGTGGGACTAATGAATGGCTTATTATCAGAAATGGTGTGGATATTAAGCTTAAGTGCGTTAATTGTGGTCGCGAAATTATGCTTGACCGCCTAGAATTTATTCGCAAATTAAAAAAAGTAGTAGGAGGCTCTAATGAAGAAAAGAAATCTTAAAGAACGTATAACTTTAGACCCCATTATGACTTTAGTAATCTTAATAGGTATTACGATTGTTGTAAGTGGATTTTTAAATTTACTTGGAGTTCAAGTAAACTACCAAACTATTGCCAATGATGTCACTTTAGAATATACGGAAGGGCTTGCCACCGTCGAATCTTTATTTAGTTTAAGTGGCCTAAAATATATTTTCACAACGACAGTCGCCAACTTTGTTTCCTTTACCCCTTTATCAAGTTTAATTATTATTTTAATTGGTATTGGTATTATGGAAAAAAGCGGGTTCTTAAAAACAGCGGTTACGCTTATTACTAAGAAATTAAAAAAGACAACTGTTACTTTTTGGATAGTCTTATTCTGTATAATCTCTAGTATTGCGGGTTATTTACCTTATGTAATAATGATACCTTTAAGTGCCTTAATCTTTATTTATGGCCGGCGTAATCCCTATATTGGTATTATTGCTTCCTATGCTGCTTTAAGTGCCGGGACAGGTATCAATCTCTTATTTACCAGTAGTGATTCGGAACTCTTAAGAAACACTTTACTAGGAGCCCATATTATTAACCCTAGTTATAATTTAGGAACAACTTCCTTTTTCTTTATAATGTTAGTCGCAGTAATTTTAATTGCTATTGCTATTACAGTTATAACGGAAAACTACATTGCGGAAAAACTTCCTAAATATGAATTTCCGGAAAATGAATTAGAAGATGAATTTACGATTACTAATAAAGAATTAAGAGGGTTAGTCTTCGCGGTTATTGCTGGTTTATTATATTTATTATTCTTCATCTACTGTATTATTCCTGGTCTTCCTTTATCCGGAGCTTTACTAGATTATTCTCAAGGTTTCTATATTGATAAATTATTTAGTGCGGATTCTTTCTTTAGTAATGGCTTTGTCTTTGTTGTTACTATGTTCTTTGTTATTTTAGGTTTCTTCTATGGTATTGGTGCCAAAACTATTAAAAATAATAAAGATTTATGCGATGATTTAGGCCACAGCCTCGATGGTATAGGAAAAACGCTTGTCTTAATATTTTTTGCTTCAACCTTTATCAGTGTCTTTAAAAAAACTGGTCTTGGTGAGGTTATCATGGCCGCTTTAGCTAATCTGTTAACTATTCCTAATTTAGGAACTTTTCCTTTAATAATTATCTTATTTGTAATTTCGATGATGGGGACTATCTTCTTACCAAATTCCAGTTTTAAATGGGCTATTCTTGCCGGTATTGCGGTTCCTACTTTAATGGATACAGGAATTGCCCCCGAGTTTACCCAAGTAATATTCCGTTTTGGTGAGTCTGCTTTCATGGGCTTAACCCCTCTAATGGCATACTATGTTATTTATCTTGCCTATTTAGAAAAATATAATCAAAATTCTAAACCTATAAATTTATTTAAAACCATCCGTTACCAATTACCATATAGTTTTGTAATCGCGGGTATTCTTCTTGCTTTATTAATTGTCTGGTTTATTATTGGTTTACCTATTGGTGTTAATGGCGTTGTAAGTCTTTAAAAAATATCAGAAATGATATTTTTTTATTTAAAATCTCTAAAAAAGTGCTATAATAAAATTACATGAAAGGAAAAGACCTGATGGAAACTTCAAATAATTACTTGCCGTTTAATGAATTACAATTCGCCGAAAGTTTAATTTTAGCTTTTATCCATAATGGCGTATTTAAATTTAATATCTATGAAGCTGAAACTATTTTAAGTAATTATGATTCCGAAGATAGTCGTTATGAACCACTATTTCAAAATATTCGCGTAACTTGTAATCGAATTGATATTAGTGAGGCTATCTGGGAATTAAGTAGTAAATCTAAAATCTATCTAAACTATCCCTATGTTGAAATAAAACCCGGTTTTACTGCAAAAGAAAAGAACCCTTATTTTACGGAATTAATGGATGATTTAGTAAATTTATGCTTAATGAAAAAAAGGATTGAAGAAAGTAGTCCTATTCCTATGCGAATTTTAAATATAAATTCTGATAATAGTTATTCTATTGCAGAAGGCTATTACTATCAAAAAATTATTAGATGGGAAGTTACTACCGATGGAATTAAAGAAATTCATTTTAATAATATTACTTCCCAAAATATAACTGTCACTAATAATGATGATGAATATAAATTTTTTGCTAAAGTTAGCAATAATTATCTAACTGTTAAAAAAAGTACTTATGTTATTCATAAGTGTTATATAGCAGGTGAACTTGTAAGTATTAATATCTATACTACTATTAATGATGAAGCCCAACTAGAAGCTATTAGAGATTTAGCTTTAACTAGTGCTAATCCGAAACTAGTATTAAAGAATGTGAGGTAAAAATATGAGCTTAAAAGCCGGAATTGTTGGTCTACCTAATGTTGGTAAATCAACCTTATTTAATGCTATAACTAAAAAAAATATCCTAGCCGCTAATTATCCCTTTGCCACGATTGACCCTAATGTCGGTATGGTAACGGTCCCCGATGAGCGCTTAACTTATCTTGAAAATCTTTATTTACCTAAAAATACTGTTCCCACGACTTTTGAATTTACCGATATTGCTGGTCTTGTAAAAGGCGCCTCTAAAGGGGAGGGCTTAGGTAATAAATTCTTAAGTCATATTAGAGAAACTGACGCTATCGTGGAAGTTGTTCGCGCTTTTGATGATGAAAATATCACTCATGTGGAAGGTAAAACTGACCCTATAAGAGATATTGAAATTATTAATGTGGAATTAATTCTTGCCGACTTAGAAATCATTACTAATCGTTTAGAAAAAATTATTAAAAAAGCCGAAACTACTAAAGATAAAGAAGCTATTTTAGAAGTAAATACTCTAACTAAAGCTAAAACTAACTTAGAACAAAACATTCCTTTAAGAAGGGTAGAATTTAATGAAGATGAACTAGCTTGTTTAAAATCTTTTAATTTTATTACCATAAAACCTTTAATTTATTGTGCTAATGTTTTAGAAGATGATATGGTCGTTGGGGATAATTCCTATACCCAAAAAATTAAAGAATATGCTTCCTTAGAGGGTAGTGGAGTAATTGTTATGTGTGCTAAAATGGAGTCCGAATTATCCGAATTATCTGATGAAGATAAAAAGACTTTTCTAAATGAATTAGGTATCACTAGTTCTGGCTTAGATAAATTAATATTTGCAACTTACAATTTATTAGGCTTACAAACATTCTTTACTAGTGGTGCCGATGAATGTCGAGCTTGGACTTTTAAAAAAGGTACGACTGCTAAAAGTTGCGCTGGCTTAATTCATAGTGATATTGAAAGAGGATTTATAAAAGCTGAAGTCATGAGCTTTTCAGATTTACAAACCTACGGCTCTGAATTAAAAGTAAAAGAAGCCGGTAAATTACGACTAGAAGGCAAAGATTATTTAATGCAAGATGGCGATATTGTTTATTTTAGATTTAATGTTTAATTTTCTTTTAAATTCATATAATAATATATCTAAGAATTTTTTTTCGACTTTAATCCATCCTAATTTTGAGACATTTACTAGTATCAAAAATTATGATATAATATAAATACTAAGGAGGAAAAAATGAGTAAAATATTATCAAAAACCTTTTTATGGATGTTTGTAGGATTATTAGTTACCTTTTTAACTGGTTATGTGATATCAATTAATCCCAACATGGTCGAAGCTGTTTTTGAAAGTCATATTTGGTGGATATCCATTATTGTTGAGTTAGTTTTAGTAATATATTTTAGTACTAGAATAGCGAAAATGAAGCCTTTAAGTGCCAAAATAAGTTTCTTATTATTTTCATTTGTAAGCGGTTTAACTTTCTCTAGTACCTTTATTGCTTTTAAACTAAGTAGTATCATGTATGTCTTTTTAATAACTGCACTAGTCTTTGGTATCTTTGGTCTAATTGGCTACTTTACCAAAATTGATATTACTAAACTAGGAACATTCTTATTGATGGCTCTATTAGCTATAATAATTTGTGCTATTGTAAATATTTTCTTACAAAATGAAACTTTTGATTTAATCTTATCTATTATTTGTATTCTTGTTTTTCTAGCTTATACAGCTTACGATATAAACCAAGTAAAAAGATTATATGAAAGTGGCGTAAATGAAGAAATAGTCGCCGTCCATGGAGCTTTTGAATTATATTTAGATTTCTTTAACATATTTGTTAATCTATTATCTATACTAGGCGATAATAATTAAATTAAGTTAGTTTAATACTAACTTTTTTTATGCACCAAAAAGGGTAGAGCTAACTCTACCACAAAAAGATAATCATATCTTGCCAATATTTGAATAAGAAA
>CANQHB010000045.1 GCA_947623755.1 uncultured Bacilli bacterium
ACCACCGTTTTTCTTTTATGTTCATCTTTTGTACTTGTAATAACCCCTTTAGGTTTATAAAGTAAGTAATAAACTTTTTTAACTTCACTATTATTAATTATTTTATCATTAACCATAATAATATCCGAACTTTCTACTTTTCTTCCTAATTCTTTTACTACTACTCCATTTACTTTAACCTGACCCTCTAAAATTAATTCTTCAGCTTTTCTTCTAGAAGCTACCCCATACGTAGCAATAACTTTTTGTAGTCTTTCCATTTTAATACCTAACTAACATATAGCTTAAGAATACTACTAATATTCCTAATACTATGGTCCCATTTATTTGGTCAGCTTTTTTCTTCTTCCCTGGAATACCTAAAGCCATTGTCGCTAAATAACCTCCAACTAGCCCTCCAATATGTGCAAAATTATCTATTCCTGGAAGTAAAAATCCTATTACTAAATTAAGCACAATAATTGGTATTACTTGGGTTTTAATTACTGTTCCTAAATATAAGCGATAATGATATCCAAAGTAAAGTAGTGACCCCAAAAGTCCAAATATTGCTCCACTAGCCCCGGCCGATATATTATCATGAACCACCACTGATAATAAAGAACCAACAATTCCACTAATTAAGAAAATAATTAAAAACTTTGTTTTGCCTAAAAATCCTTCTAATTCTCTTCCAATCACATATAAAGCATACATATTAACAATTAAATGCACTATCCCAATATGTAAGAATACGGAAGTTAAAAGTCTCCATACTTGTCCCATTTTCACTAATTCTCTTAAATTAGCTCCAAAATAAAGTAAAGTACCTATATCTTCACTTCCATTTCCAAAGATATACATTGCTATAAAAGTAAGGATACATATTGTAATTAACATTGGAGTAATAATTGCTTTTTTAGGACTAAATATCTTTGAAAAAGCTTCACTATCTTTTAAAGATTTAGCATTTATATCATTTGTTACATTAATAATAAGGTCTATTCCCTCTTTATCTTTCAATAATTTATTTTTAATCTTGGGAAATATCTCTAATATATTTTTATTATCAGTTATTTTCGAAACGTCATCCACTACAATCGATGAAATATTTTTATTATTATCTCCAATTTCAAAGTTCTCATCTACATTGACTAAAATATTTAAAGTATTTACTTTTAGTGATAATGTTTTCTTTTTTATTTGTTCTATAATTTTTGAAATTCTAAATATATCAAAATTATATTGTTCCATATTATGAATATGATTTGAATTAATTCTAATAATTCGATAAGGTGCTTCAATATTTTCTAACCATATTTCATCTTTTACCCCTTTTACCACAATCGGTGTATAATTTTCAATCGTAATAAAATAATGGATTAGTTTCATAACCATTTCATCATTTTTATTAGTTATACTATAATTCACAATAATCACCTCAGGTAATATTATTTTAATACAAAACATATATTTAGTAAAGAGGTGTCTTATGTCTTTATTATTTTATTTAACATTTATTTATCTCATTTTTATTGTTATTTATTACTTTATCTATCAAAAAAATTTAACCTACGACAACTTATTTACTATTATTTTAAACTTTGTCTTTTTGTGTCTTCTTCCTCTTTACTATGCTTATTTTAAAGACCATCTATATTCTTTATTAATAAGTATTATTCTTGCTATTTGTTCTTTTATCTTTAATATGAAAATAAAAGAAATATTTCACGCCAACAAAATATTCCCCTTAATTTATTTTTTACTAACTTGTTTTATCTTAGGCTTCATGATTATCGAGTATTGTTAATCTAAACTATCTAAATAATCCTGAAAATATTTTGGAAGTGGACAAGTAAATTCCATTTCCTTTTTGGTAATAGGATGAACAAAAGTCATTTTATAAGAATGTAAAAATTGCCCAAACTCGGTACTTTCTTTTTTATTATAAACTGGGTCATTAAATACCGGATATCCAATATAAGCCATATGCACTCTAATTTGATGAGTCCGTCCTGTTTCTAATACACAACTAACCAAAGTTTTATCTTTATATCTTTTTAAAACTTTCATATGAGTTACTGCTCTTTTGCTATTATCGGCAGTAACTGTCATTTTCTCCCGATTATTTTTATCTCTTCCAATCGGAGCTTCAATGGTCGCAAGACTATTTTTAAAAACTCCATCTAATAAAGCAATATACTCTCTTTTAATTCTTTTATTTTTAAAATCATCTGCTAGTAATTCATGTACTTTATTAGTCTTGGCAATGAGTAAAAGGCCACTTGTATCTTTATCAATTCGGTGCACTATTCCGGGTCTAGTAACCCCACCCTTATCACTTAAATTTTTGGTATAATACATAAGACCATTTACTAACGTATTATTATAATTACCGGCCCCAGGATGAACAACTAAACCACTTGGCTTATTAACAACCATTAAGTATTCATCTTCATAGACAATATCTAAATCCATCTTTACTGGTAAAATGTCTGTTTCTTCCTTTTTCTCTTCTTCATGTATTTCTATTTCGTCTCCTAAATTAATTTTATAACTTGCTTTTACTAATTTACCATTAACTAAAACTAAACCTTCCGTGATTAATTTTTGAATAAATTCTCTTGAATAATCTAAATTTTCTGTTAAGTATTTATCTATTCTTATATTACTATCATTTCCTACTATCTTTTTCAAACTTTATCTTCTCCTTTAATAATGGCCCACATTAGTAATAACACTCCTATAACTATCGCTATATCTGCTATATTAAATATTGGATAATCATAACCAAATACTTTAAAATCTAAAAAATCTCTTACATATCCTAAAAAAATTCTATCGGCTAAATTTGACATTATTCCACTTATAGTAAGGGCAAAAGCTAAACTATTTCGTAAATTTTTCTTAAACTTAAACATAAACCTAACAAGTAAAATAATTGCTACAACTGACAAAATTATAAAAACATAACTATGATTTTCTAATATACTCCAAGCCCCACCAGTATTATGAACAAAAGTAATATTAAAAAAATTTTTAATAACTACTCTACTTTCATTTACTTCCAAATATATATCTACCAAACTTTTAACTAACTGGTCCAATATTAAAACCAATACAGCAATTCCAAAAGTTTTTTTCGTCAATTCATCATCACCTCATATAAGTATATCACAAAATTATAAATCTACCAATATTACATCTTCCCCAATTTTTACAATTTCTTTAATTGCAACATTGATTTCACTATCGGCTTTAAATAATCTTCTAAAAAAATGTTTCGGCATAACCACAAAATAATTAATTGTTCCAGCCTCAGTCATTTCCGCGTCCACAATAACTCCTAAATGTTTCCCATTCTTGACATTTATCACCATTTTTACTTGTAAATCACTTAATCTTAACAAAACTTCTCAACCCCTATTTAACTATATGAAAAAAACACCAATAAATGATGTTATTTACAAGTATATTTTTCTTCTTCCATTTCTTTTTTAATTTTACTTAAACTAGTTTTGGTTTTATCAACTCCATTTATTGCTTCACTTACTTTACTAGCATCAAAAGTTAAAGTTAAATAAACTGTATCTTTTCCATTATCTGATAAAGCGAGTTTATACCCATCTTCTTCTTTAAAAGAATCTTGAAAGCTTTGTTTTAATAAGGCTTTTCCTTCCTCTATAGCCTGTTCATCACCCACTTTTATTGCATAATTTATTTTGCCTTGTTTTAAAACGTCATTTTTATCAAACGAAAATGTAATGGTTTCTTTAGCTTCATCACTTGTTTTGGTACAAACTAATTCGTTTTTACCACACCCTGTTACCATAAGCATGCCTAATACCATTA
The DNA here is from genome assembly GCA_947623755.1 of uncultured Bacilli bacterium. Lineage (GTDB taxonomy): Bacteria > Bacillota_I > Bacilli_A > RF39 > UBA660 > Caccenecus. The sequence goes on from CANQHB010000045.1 coordinate 3,832, forward strand.
TTAATCCTAAACATATTTTTTTCATTATTTTTACTCCTTCATATCTAAAATTATATCATACAACCCATAAATTTAAAATATGAAACTTTATTTAATCATTCTTTTCAAACTAAGAATAGCATTTTTCTCAATTCTTGATACTTGCGCCTGACTTATATTTAATGCTTGAGCAATCTCCATTTGGGTTTTACCAATAATATATCTTTCTCTTAATATTTCTCTTTCTCTCGCTTTTATTTTATTGATGGCTCTATTTAAGGATATTAGCATATCTTTATCACTATTTAACTCTTTTTTATCTGCTAACTGGTCCATTAAATAGATGGTATCCCCTCCATCATTATAAATAGGTTCATATATACTCATTGGGTCTTTTAAAGCGTTTATCGCATTTGCAATTTTATATTCCGGAATATTAAGTTCTTTCGCAATTAAATCATTAGGGGGTTCTTTCCCATATTGATTAAAATAATTTTCTTTAAAATTAATTATACTATAAGCTAAATCTTTAATACTTCTACTAACCCGTAATGACGTATTATCTCTAATATATCTTTTTATTTCCCCTAATATTAAAGGTACAGCATAAGTCGATAGTTTTAAATTATAAGATAAATCAAAATTATCAATTGCTTTTATAAGGCCAATTACTCCCACCTGAAATAAATCATCCATATTATAATTACCCTTATTAAAACTTCTTAAAATACTTAATACTAATTTTAAATTACCATTTATTAACTCTTCTTTGGCTTGTTTATCTCCATTTTGATATCTTTTAAATAATTCAGTCATTTCTTTGGAAGTTAAAACTTTAAGGTCATTAGTATTAATACCCGTTATATCTACTTTATATCTTGCCATAAAAATTTCCTTTCACTCCCAATTTAGAGTAAAAAGAAATCTTTTTATTCAAAAATTATTTATACTTGTAAAGGGTTAATATCAATATTTAAAAATACTTCTTTATTCGTACTAAATATTTCATCTAATTCTTTTAAAACAATTTTTATCTTTTTATCAAACCGATACTTAATTGTTATATTAAATCTATAAATATTTTTAAGTTTAAAATTAAGAGAAGTAGAGGGTCCTAAAACAATACTTTCTTTATCCAGTTTTTTTCTTAAATAATTCGCTACTTTTGTAGCATTAGCACTAGCTTGTTCATAATCTTTACTGCAAACTTTAATATTAGCTAAATAATAATAAGGGGGATATTTTAAAACCTTTCTAATTGGCATTTCATAAGCATAAAACTTATTATAATCATTTTCTTTCACACACTTAATAATTTCATTATCCGGATTAAATGTTTGAATTATAACCTTTCCTTCTTTATTACTTCTTCCTGCCCTTCCAGCGGCCTGACTTAATAACGCAAAAGTTCTCTCTCCACTTCGAAAATCCGGAATATTTAGACTTGTATCTGCATTAATTATGCCCACTAAAGTACAATTAGGAAAATCTAGTCCTTTACTAATCATTTGAGTTCCAATTAAGATATCATATTTACCATCCCGAAAGCTTTTAATAATTCTATCATGACTTCCTTTAGTCGCGGTAGTGTCGGCGTCCATTCTTATAGTTTTTGCATCAGGATATTTTTCTTTAATTAAATCTTCTAATTTCTCTGTTCCTAACCCTAAATAATTTAAAGCTTTTTCTTTACATGTTGGACATATATCATCCTTAATTTTGGTATACCCACAATAATGACACCTAAGCGTATTGGAAGTTTTATGATAAATTAAAGATATTTCACAATTAGGACACTTGTAAGTAAATCCACAATTACTACAAGTAATAACTGTCGAAAATCCCCTTCGATTAAGTAATAGAATACTTTGTTCTTTTTTATCCAAAGCCTTTTTTATTTCTTTATCTAAAACTTCACTTATAATAAAATTTCTTTTCTTTAATTCTAAAGCCATATCAACAATTACACATTGCGGTAAAGTACTATTATTAGCTCTTTTAGTTAAACTAAGTAATGTATATACTCCCTTTTTAGCCCTAGCCATTGATTCGATGGCCGGCGTAGCACTCCCCAAAACTAAAGGAATATTATAATATTCACACCTTTTTTGGGCTATATCTCTAGCCTGATACCGAGGAGTAGTATCTTGTTTATACGTATCACTATGTTCTTCATCAATTATTATTATTCCTAAATTTTCCAAAGGAGCAAATACCGCACTTCTAGTTCCAATTACAATCTTTACCTCTTTATTTAAAATTTTCACATATTCATCGTATTTTTCCGTCTTAGATAAACCACTATGTAAAATAGCCACTTGCTTCCCAAAATAACTATAAAATATATTTATAATTTGCTCGGTTAAACTAATTTCTGGCACCAATAATAAAGCTGTTTTATTTTGCCGTAATACTTCCAGAATAAGTTTAATATAAATAATGGTTTTCCCTGAACCTGTAATGCCATGTAACAAAAATATTTCCTGATGATTTAAAGATTTTAAAATCTCTTCATAAACCTGTTGTTGTTCTTTATTTAATTCTTTATCTTCGCCCTTTATTTCTTGCGTATTTAGCCGATAAACTTTTACTTTCTCTATTTTCACTAAATCTGACTTCACTAATTCTCTTACACTATTACTATCTAAATCACTTCTTTTAATTTTATTAGTTTTTAATAATTGGTTTAAGATATCGACTTTCTTTCCTTTATGTTTTGCTATAAATTCTAAGATTTCTTCTTTTTCTTTATTTAAAGTAACATAAGCCTCATATTTATTATAATCACTTTCTTGATTCTTTATCTTTAAAGCACTAGGAAGCATAGTTTGATACGCCGTGATTAAATTACATAAAGTCATCTCTTTTAAATAATTTCCTAATTCTAATAATTCTTTATTAAGAACTAAAAACTCATCTTCTATTTTACTAATCTCTTTTAACTGATATTCTTCATTATAATCATTAGTTATTTTAAGAACTATTCCATGCACTAATCTATTATTAAAAGGTACTAATACTTTCATTCCTACTTTTAATGTAGCTTTTAAGTTATCCGGAATTTTATAGGTAAACATTTTATCTAAAGTTTTTACAGGATATTCTATAACACAATAAGCATACATATTAATACCTCCTTTATTTAATTATATCAAAAATTTTTATTTTGTCATTTAATTATTTTATTTATTTCTTCAATTATTAACTTAATAATTTTTGTATCTTCTAATTTATTAATACTAAAT